>CALAEG010000262.1 GCA_937890965.1 uncultured Caulobacteraceae bacterium
GAAAGAGGCTGTCCGGCGGCAGCGCATGCCGTGATGCGTGCAGTCGCTTGGCGGCGGCGCAGAGCACGGCGAGCGCCGCCTCGTCCTCGCCGGCGCGGGCCATGGCCTTGAGCGACCGCTCACCCACCGCGCGCTCCATCAGGATCGCCTTGTCGCCGCGCTCCAGGATCTTGACCGCGCCGTCGCCGCGATACCAGGCCAGCAGGTCCAGGCCGTGCCGCTCCTCGCGAGTCATGGCGGCCTTGAGCATGGCCGGTTCGCCGCCCCGCCGCACCGGCAGCAGGCTGGCCCAGGTGCCCGAGATCGGCGCGCCGTCCGGCGTCAGGCCCCAGCGTTCGAGCCAGGGATCGAAGACCGTCATGTCGATGCTCATGCCGCTATAACGCGGAACTCACCTTGGCAGCCCAACCAGTTGGCGCGCGATGATGACGCGCTGGATCTGGCCGGTGCCCTCGACGATGTTCAACGCCTTGGCGTCGCGGAACAGCTTCTCGATCAGATTGTCGCCGGCGCCGGCCTCCAGGCCGACAATCTCCATGCCCAGCGAAGCCGCCTCCTGGGCGATCTCGGCGGCGAGGATCTTGGCCATGGAGGATTCGATGACATTGGTGCGGCGCACATCGACCAGCCAGCCGGCCTTCAGCGTCGCCAGCCGCGCGGCGCGCAGCTTGCGTAAGGACCGTTCCAGCTCGTCGCGCACGCGCGGATGCCTGAGCGACCCGGACTCCTTGGCGAACCGCCGCGCTTCGTCGAGGGCGGCGCGTGCGATGCCCAGCGCGCTGGCGGCGACCCCGACGCGGGCGGAATTCAACGCACCCATGGTCGCGCCATAGGCCCCGGTGCCGCTGCCAGGCGCACGCGGTTCGCGGGCTTCGCGGTCCTCACCGCCGAGCAGGTTTTCCGCCGGGACCTCGCAGTCCTGCAGCGAAAACGAGACGGACTCGTAGGCGCGCAGTCCCATCTTCTTTTCGATCTTCATGCCGATCAGGCCGGGCGTGTCCTTCTCGACGAAGAAGGAGCGCTGGCCGGCCCGGCCGAGGCTGGGGTCGAGGGTGGCCTGGACCAGGATCCAGTCGGCGCGCGCGGCATTGCCGATGAAGCATTTGGCGCCGTTCAGCACATAGCTGCGATCGGTCCTGGTCGCCCGGGTGCGGAAAGCCGCGGTGTCGGAGCCGCCGCCAGGCTCGGTCAGCGCGAAGCTGGCCCAATGCGGGTCCTTCAGCTCCCGGAATGGCCCCAGGAACCGCTCCTTCTGTTCGGGCGTGCCGGTGGCGTTGACCGAGCCGGCCGGAAAGCCGGCGCCGGGTGTGGCGACGCCCATGCCGCGGTCCCAATAGGCGGACTCCTCACCCAGCACGACCATGCGCACCATGCGGCCTTCCGGCGCCTCGGCGGCCTGGGCGCGGGCGCTGGCGCGCCCAGAGTCGACGAACTTGCGGAAATAGGGATGGTCTGGCGGCAGGGGCGCGGCGTTGCGGTCGGCCTCAAGGCCGGCGGGACGCACTTCGTTGCGTCCCCATTCGCGGGTCTCCTCGACGAGTTGGCGCAGTTGCGGGCTGAGCTTCAATTCCATCGCTCACGCCTCCTCGAACGCTTCGGCGGTCGCCCAGGCCAGCGCGGCCGCGTCGTCCCGCGCGCGATGCGGCCCGCCGGCGAGCAGGCCCAGCGCACGGCAATCGCGCATCGCCTTCTCCACCGGAAAGTCCCGCATGAAGCCGTGGCCACCCAGAATTTGTACGCCGTTGGGCCCGACAAAGCGGCTGGCCTCGACCGCCTCGACAAAGGCCGCGGCGGCCTCCTGCACCGCGTCGTCGCCGGCCTCGACCCGCCGGGCGGCGTCCTCGACCAGCAGGCGCGCCTGTTCGACGGCGGTGAACATGTCGACGATCATGAAGGCCAGGCCCTGGTGGTGGGCGATGGGCTGGCCGAACGCCACCCGCTCCTGCGCATACGCGCGCGAGAACTGCGTCGCATCCTCCAGCACGCCCACGATCAGCGCGGCGACAGAAATGCGGACACGGGCGAGCGCGCGCGCCGCCGCCTTGGCGTCGCTCCACGCCGCCGCGGCCGGTCCGTCGAAGGCGATGCGGCTGGCGCCGGCGGCGTGCAGGGCCGCGCCCCGCACCGGCTCGAGGCTAGCGCCGCCTTCCAGCACCCAGGCGCTGGCCGGGCCTAGGCCCACGACCAGATCGGCCCGGTCGGTGGGAACCCAGGCCGATGCGCCGCTGATCCGGCCGCCGATGGCGACCTCGCGGTCAGCGTCTTCGATGACCAGCGCGATCCGCGCCCCGGGCGTATCGAGCATCGGCCGGGCAAACCGCTTCACGGCCTCGTCGCCGCCAAACGCCTGCAGCACCGAAAGCGCCGGCCCGACGCGATCCAACCCGATGGCGGCGCCGGCGTCGGCCCGGGCCAGGGTGATATTGGCCAGGACGCGGGTCAGCATGCCTAGCCCAGCGCCGCCGGCGGTCTCCGGCATGTCCAGGTCTTCGAAGCCCAGCTCGCCGAAACTCGCCCGCACCTCGGCCGACACCGCGCGCGCCGCCTCGGCGCTGCGCAGGGCCGGGCGGAGATTTTCGGCGGCAAAGGCGGTCATGGTATCGACGATCAGTTGGTCGTCGTCGCGGATGCCGAAATCCATCTTGTCCTCCCAGGCGCGACGCCGCCGTCTAAAGACCGCCCAGCCAAGCCAGCAGCCGCTCGTTGACCTCGGCCGGCCGTTCCTGCTGGGTCCAGTGGCCGCAACCGGGCAGGACATCGGCGCCGCGCAGGTCGGGGATCTGGGCCTTCATGGCGGTGACGAAGTCGCGGCGGCCCATCATTGACAGCACCAGGTCGCGCTCGCCGCCGATGAACAGGGCCGGCTGGGTGATGCGGCGGCCCTCGAACTCCTGCAGATAGATGAAGTCGGCGTCGTGGTTGCGGTAGCGGTTGATCGGGCCGCGAAAGCCGGACGCCTCGAACTCGCCGACGAAATAGTCCAGGTCGGCGGCGGTCAGCCAGGCCGGGAAGGGGTCCGGGTCGGGCAGGCGGTCGAGCAGGGTGGCGCTCACCGGCTTGTCGAGCGGCCAGGTTCCGTCGGGCGCGTCACCGCTGATGGCGTAGTAGAAGCGCCGGAGCGCGCCGCGCACGTCGGCCTCCATCTCGGCCTCGGCCACGCCCTCCTTCTGGAAATAGTGCTGGTAGAAGAAGCGGCCTCTGGAGGTGAACACCTCGTCGATGGTCTCGCTGAACGAGCGGCTCGCCACGCCCATATAGGGCACCGACAGCCCGGCGACGGCACGCACCCGGTCGGGACGGATCAGGGCGGTGTTCCAGACGATCGGCGCGCCCCAGTCGTGGCCGATGATCACCGCCGGCGCATCGGGGCTCAGGACCTCGATCAGCCCCGCCACATCGGCGACCATGTGCTCCATGGCGTAGTCCGCCACCGGATGCGGCTTGTCGGAGCCGCCATAGCCGCGCACGTCGATGGCGCAGGCGGTGAAGCCCGCCTTGGCGATCGGGCCGATCTGATGGCGCCAGGAATACCAGGACTCCGGAAAGCCGTGGACCATGACCACCAGCGGCCCGGACCCCTCGATGGCGCAGCGCAGCTTGAGCTCGCCGACCTGGACGGTGCGGAATTCAGGCATATCAAAGGGTCTCCGCGCCGCGTTCGATGGAAAGCACGCCGGTCCGCGAGACCTCGACCAGCCCTAGGGGCCGCATCAGGTCGGTGAACTTGTCCACCTTGGACGGCGCGCCGGTGATTTCGAAGATAAAGCTCTCGCTGGTGGTGTCGATCACCCGGGCGCGAAAGATGTCGGCCAGGCGCAGCGCTTCCACCCGTTCGGCGCCAACCCCACGCACCTTGACCAGGGCCAGTTCGCGCTCGACCCCGTTGGGATCGCGGCTGACGTCCTGGACGTAGCGGGTCGAGACCATGTTCTTCAGCTGGGCCTCGATCTGGGCCAGCACATGGCGGGTGCCGCGGGTGACCACGGTGATGCGGCTGGTGTGCGCCGCCCGGTCGGTCTCGGCGACCGTCAGGCTCTCGATATTGTAGCCGCGCGCCGCGAACAGCCCGACCACGCGGTGCAGCACGCCCGGTTCGTTGTCCACCAAGACGGCGAAGGTGGCGATCGTCTCGATCTCGACGTCATGGGCCATGTCGTAGGCGGAGGCCGGCGGTTCGATGGACATTGCGCTCCTTAAGGCCGCTCAGGCAGCCTGACCGTCAGGCGCACCATAGGGCGGCGGGGCGCAATCACACCAGCCGCTTGCCCGCCTCGTCAACAACCGAGCCGATATCCTCGACGTCGCCCAGGATCATCTCGTTGTGCGCCTTGCCCGACGGGATCATCGGAAAGCAGTTTTCCGACTTCTCGACCTTGCAGTCGAAGATCACCGGCTTGGGTATGTCGATCATCTCCTCGATCAGGCCGTCCAGTTCGTCCGGCGTCTCGGCGCGCAGGCCGACGCCGCCATAGGCCTCGGCCAGCTTGACGAAGTCGGGCAGGCTCGCGGAATAGGAATGGCTGTAGCGCTCGCCGTGCAGCAGCTGCTGCCACTGGCGCACCATGCCCATCCACTCGTTGTTGAGGATGAAGATCTTGATCGGCAGGTCGTGCTGCACGGCCGTCGACATCTCCTGCATGGTCATCTGCACGCTGGCCTCGCCGGCGATGTCGATGACCAGGCTGTTGGGGTGCGCCAGTTGCACGCCGACGGCGGCCGGCAGGCCGTAGCCCATGGTCCCAAGGCCGCCGGAGGTCATCCAGCGGTTGGGCTCCTCGAAGCGGTAGAACTGCGCCGCCCACATCTGGTGCTGGCCGACCTCGGTGGTGATGTAGACATCCCGGTCCTTGGTCAGGGCGTAGAGCCGCTCGATGGCGTATTGCGGCTTGATGATGGTGTCGGACGGGCGATAGCGCAGGCACTGGCGCGCGCGCCAGGTCTCGATCTGCTTCCACCAGCCGGCCAGCTTCTCCTTCGAGCCCTTGCGCTTCTCGGCCTTCCAGACCGCGATCAGGTCTTCCAGCACGCTGGCCGCGTCGCCCAGTATGGGCACGTCGACCCGGACGTTCTTGTTGATCGACGAGGGGTCGATATCGACGTGGATCTTCTTGGAGTCCGGCGAAAAGGCGTCCAGCCGGCCGGTCACCCGGTCGTCGAAGCGCGCGCCGAGGCAGACCATGACGTCGCAGTCGTGCATGGCGTGATTGGCTTCGAACATGCCGTGCATGCCGACCAGGCCCAGCCAGGCCGGATCGGCGGCCGGAAAGGCGCCCAGACCCATCAGGGTCGAGGTCACTGGCGCACCGGTCAGCGCCGCGAACTCGCGCAGCAAGGCGCTGGCGCGCGGTCCGGCATTGATGATGCCGCCGCCGGTATAGAACAGCGGTCGCTCGGCCCCGGCGATCAGCGCCACGGCTTCGCGAATCCGCGCCGGGTCGGCCTTGGTGCGCGGCGCATAGACGTGGGCGAAGCGCACCTCCTTCGGCCCCTGATAGGGCGCACGCGCGAACTGCACGTCCTTGGGGATGTCGACCAGCACCGGCCCGGGCCGGCCGGTAGTGGCGATGTGGAAGGCCTCGTGGATGGCGCGGGGCAGGTCTTCCGCCCGCTTCACCAGGATGTTGTGTTTGGTGCAGGTGCGGGTGATGCCGACCGTATCGGCCTCCTGGAAGGCGTCGGAGCCGATCAGGTGGGTCGGGACCTGGCCGGTCAGGACGACCAGCGGGATGGAGTCCATCAACGCATCGACGATGCCGGTGATGGTGTTGGTCGCGCCGGGCCCGGAGGTGACCAGCACGACGCCTGGCCGGCCGGTCGAGCGGGCATAGCCTTCCGCCGCATGGGCCGCGCCCTGCTCGTGGCGCACCAGCACGTGGTGCAGCCGAGGCTCATGGAACAGGGCGTCATAGATCGGCAGCACCGCCCCACCCGGATAACCGAACAGCACATCGACGCCCTGGTCGACCAGGCAGCGCACGACGATCTCGGCGCCGGTGAGGATCTCGGCCGTATCAGCGGCTTCGGTTTTCGGACTGTGCTGGATGTCTGACATGGGAGTTCTCGGGGGAATGTCTCGGGTTGGATTTTAGGCAAAGAAAAAGGCCCTCGGGGGGCCTTCGGACGCGCGACCGTGTTCCTGCGTGACGGGTGTCACGCGGAGAGCGGTCGCCTTTCAAGTACGAGCAGGGTGCGGCGCACGGTTGTGCCTCCAGGAACAGGGTCGTTCAGATGCCATGCTCGCCGGAAAGGGTCAAGCTGGGGTTAAGGGCGACGTTGAACGGGTGGTCGTGCAGCTGCCGTCGGCCGCTTAGCGAAGGCCTGGAAGGCGACCCACTGTTCCTCCGCCTCGGTCGCTGCGATGCGCGGCCAGTCGGGGGTCTGGTTGCGGAACCAGGTGAGCTGGCGCTTGGCGTAGCGGCGGGTGGCCTGCTGGGCGGCGGCGATGGCCTCTTCGAGCGTGGCCTCGCCGGTGGCATGGGCCGCCAGTTCGCGCAGGCCAACGGCCTTCATCGCCGGCAGGCGGGGATCGAGGCCGCGCTGCATCAGGGCGGTCGCCTCATCGACCGCGCCGGTCTCGGCCATGGCGATGAGGCGGGCGTCGATGCGGGCGTAGAGCGCCTCGCGGGGTGGTTCCAGCACCAGCGCGCGCCAGGCGTCCGCGGGGATCGCGGGCCTGGTCTCGGCCTGCCAGGCACTGAGCGGCCGGCCGGTCGCCCGCGCGACGGCCAGGGCGCGGGTCAGGCGCTGGCGGTCGCCGGGCGAGATGCGGGTCTCGGCGTGCGGATCGAGCGTGGCCAAGGCCGCGCGCACGGCGCTCTCGCCCTCGCTGTCGAACTGCTGCTCCGCCGCATCGCGGGCGGCGCGGGGGATCGCCGGAATGTCGGCCAGGCCTTCGGTGAGGGCGCGGAAATAGAGGCCCGTGCCGCCGACCACGATGGCCGGACGCCCGCGCCCGGCGATCTCCGCCAGGGCCGCGCTCGCCGCCGTCAGCCAGCGCCCGACCGACCAGCCATCGGCGGCGTCGGCGATGCCGAACAGGTGGTGCGGCGCGCTGGCCTCCTCCTCCGCCGTAGGCCGGGCGCTCAGGATGCGCAGATCGCGATAGAGCTGCAGGGCGTCGGCATTGACGATTTCGCCGCCGATCGCGCGGGCTAGCTTGAGCGCCAGGGCCGACTTCCCGCTTGCGGTGGGGCCGGCGATCAGCCAGATGCGGGCCTCCATGCTGGTCGTCCTCACCCTCGTCGCGCCCGATCTGTCTAGCCTGGAAACCAACCTGCCGCACGCGCTGGAGGCGGTGGCGGGCGCCGGCTGTACGATCGAAGAGACCGACGTGCTCGGTGACGGCGCCGCCGATCTGATCGTCAAGCACGACGATCCTGCCGTCATCCAACAGGCCGCCGCCAACGCCCTGCAATACGCTCCGATCGATTTCTGCGCCCAGGCCCTGGAGCACCGGCGCAAGCGGCTGCTGGTCGCCGACATGGATTCCACCATCATCGGCTGCGAGTGCCTGGACGAGATGGCCGATTTCGCGGGCCTGAAGGCCGAGGTCGCCGCCATCACCGAGCGGGCCATGCGCGGCGAGGTGGATTTCGAGGCCGCCCTTCGCGAGCGCGTCGCCATGCTGAAGGGCCTGCCACTGGCCGACCTGGCCCGCGCCTATGACGAGCGCGTCAGGCTCAATCCCGGCGCGCGGACCCTGGTGCGCACCATGGCCGCCAACGGCGCGCGCTGCGTGCTGGTCTCCGGCGGCTTCGATTTCTTCACCCGCCGGGTGGCCGAGATCGCGGGCTTTCACCTGGACCGCGCCAACCGGCTGGTCGAGGCGGACGGCGCCCTGGCCGGCCTGGTCGCCGAGCCGATCCTCGGCCGCGAAGCCAAGCTCAAGACGCTGATCGACGAGGCTGCCGCCCTGGGCGTCGAGCTGATCGACACCCTGGCCGTCGGCGACGGCGCCAACGATCTCGACATGATCAGGGCCGCGGGCCTGGGCGTGGCCTATCGCGCCAAGCCGGTGGTGGCGGCGCAGGCCGATGCGCGCATCGACTATTCCGACCTGACCTCGCTGCTCTATTTCCAGGGCTACTCGGCCGACCGGTTCGTAATGGACTGATGCAAAGCTTGATTCGGCGATATGGACGGGCGCCGCTAAGCGGGCGCGGATGATCTTTCCCCGTCCCGTTCGCGCCGTCATCTTCGACATGGACGGCCTGCTGGTCGACACCGAGGCGCCGGTCCGCGACGCGCTGATGAGCGCCGCCGCTGGGATCGGCCGCGAACTGCCCATAGCGGTCTTCATGTCCATGGTCGGCACCACCAGCGCCCACAGCGACCAGGTGCTGGTCGAGCATTTCGGCGCGGACTTCGACCTGGAGGCCTATCTGGCCGAGGTGCGCCGGCTGCTGGAACTGGCCTTCGATATCGGCGTGCCCTTGAAGCCGGGTGCGGCCGAACTGCTGGTGCTGCTCGACGAGGTCGGCCTGCCGAAGGCGCTGGTCACCTCGTCCAGCCGCGGCGCGGTCGACCGGCACCTGCCGGCCCAGGTGGTGGCGCGGTTTTCCATCCTGATCACCAGCGAAAGCGTCGAGCGCGGCAAGCCGCATCCCGAGCCCTATCTGAAGGCCGCCGCCGCCTTGGGGATTCCGCCCGAGGATTGCCTGGCGCTCGAGGATTCCCACAACGGCATCCGCTCGGCCCATGCCGCCGGCATGATGGCGGTGATGGTGCCGGACCTGCTCGAGGCCACCGACGAGATGCGCGAGAAGACCGTCGCCATCGCCGACAGCCTGCACGAGGTGCGCGCGGCGCTGGCGGGGAAGGTTCCTTCTCCCCTTGCGGGAGAAGGTGCCTGCGAAGCAGGCGGATGAGGGGTCGCGCTGCGATTTCCGGGTAGCGTCGGGACTTGCCGGATAGGGCTTTCGACCCCTCATCCGACCCCTTCGGGGCCACCTTCTCCCGCAAGGGGAGAAGGGAGCCTACCGGCCGCCCGGACCCGACTTCAGATATTTCAGGAAGGCGCTGTCCGGCGACAGCACAAAGGTGGTGTCGCCCTGGCCAAGCGCCGCGTCATAGGCCTGCATGGTGCGATAGAAGGCGGCGAAGCTCGGATCGCGGCCGAAGCTTTTCGCAAACAGCAGCGAGCGCTGGGCGTCGCCGTCGCCGTGGATGCGGGCGGCGTCGCCGTCGGCGGTGGCGATGGTGACGGTGGCTTCCTTGTCGGCCTCGGCCATGATCTCGAGCTTCTTCTGCACGCCCACCGCCCGGATCTGGGCGGCCATCTGCTGGCGCTCGGTCTTCATGCGCTGATAGACCGCCTCGGCGTTGGCCTCGGGCAGGTCGGCATGCTTGATGCGCAGGTCGATGACCTGGATGCCCAGCCGCTCGGCCTTGGCCTGGGCGGCGACCTCCTGGGTGGCCTGGGCCATCAGCTGGGCGCGGCGGCCGGAGATGATGTCTGGCGAACTCGACGATCCCAGCACCTCGCGCAGGGTGGCGTTGATCAGCCGGTCCAGCCGGTCGTGCGCCGTCGCGTCGTCGCCGAGGCTTGTATAAAAGGCCACCGGGTTGGTGATGCGGTAGCGCAGGAAGGCGTCGACCATCAGCCGCTCCTGGTCGGCGGCGATGATCTCGGCCGGGTCGGCGTCGAGCCCCTGGTTGCGCTTGTCGAGGCGCACGATGCTTTCCCAGGGCGCCTTCACCTTCAGGCCGGGATTGTTCTCGCCAAGCGCATTGATCACCCGCACCGGCCGCCCGAAGCGCAGAACGATGGCCTGGGAGCGCTGGTCGACGGTGAACAGGGTGTTGGCGGCGAGGATGCCGGCGATGAAGACCACCACCGCGGCGACAATGAGCGACCGGCGGTTCATTGGCTGGCTCCCGGCTGCACGGGTTGAGCCGGCGGGGCGGGCTGCGCCGCCGGAGCGCTGGCGTCCGGGGCCGGCGCGGCGGCCGGCGGGTTGCGCGGCCGGAAGGCGTCGGGCGGCAGGATGATCGGCGCGGTCGCCCCCTTGGCGTCGACGATCACCTTGGCCGACTTGCCCAGCACCCGCTCCATGGTCTCCAGATAGAGCCGCTCGCGGGTGACGCCCGGCGCGCGGCGATACTGGTCGTAGACGGCGTTGAAGGCGTCGCTCTGGCCTTGCGCCTGGGCGATCACCTGCTGGCGATAGCCCTCGGCGGCGCGTTCCTTCTGCGCCGCCGTGCCCTTGGCCTCGTTGACCACCTTGTTGGAATAGGCCGTGGCCTGGTTGATCGCCGACTGGGCGTCCTGGGCGGCGCTCTGCACCGCCTGGAAGTCGGGAACCACCTCGGCGGGCGGATTGGCCGAGGCGATCTGCACCGAAACCACGGTGACCCCGGCGCCATATTGATCGAGGATCTTCTGCATCAGCACGGCCGACTGGGCCTCGACCTTGGCCTTGCCAGTGGCGATGACGTCGGTCAGGGTCGAGCGGCCGACCACCTCGCGCATGGCGCTCTCGGCCACGGCCTTGATGGTGTCGTCCTGGTCCTTGATGTCGAACAGGTAGCGGCCGGCGTCGTCGATGCGCCACTGCACGCTGAAGGCCACGTCGACGATGTTCTCGTCGCCGGTCAGCATCAGGCTCTCCTTCGGCAGATCGCCGCTCTTGGAGCCGATGTTGGTCTGGTTGACCGTGGTGACCGGGATCTGTTCGACGCGCTCGATCGGCGTCGGCAGGTGATAGTGCCAGCCGGGACCCGCCGTGCGGCTATAGGCGCCGAAGGTGGTGACAACGCCTTCCTGGTTCGCCTGCACGTCATAGAAGCCGGACAGCAGCCAGAGGCCGACGACGGCGGCCAGAAGGGCGGGGATCAGCCGGCGGCCGATGCCCGGGCCCATCGCGCCGAATTCCTGCTCGAAACGCTGCCGGATCCGCCGCCACAGCGCCATGAGGTCGTCGGGCGGGGAGGGCGGCGGTGGGCCAGGCCGGCGCGGACCCTCGCCGCGCGGGCGACCCGCATCGCCTTGGTCCTCGTCGCGCGGTCCACCGTTGGCCGGCGGCGGCGGCGCGCCCCAGGGACCCGGCTTGGGGCCGGGCTTCTGGCCAGGCTTGGAACCCGGTTCGGAATTGTCGCTCCAGGGCATGGGTTGGCGTCGTCTCTTTTCTTCGTCTCGCCCGCTCGCGCCTGGCGTTTCGTCGGCCAAGGCTTGTAAACCGACGCCGGGACCCGGATATGAAGCCCCACCGATGACTGTGCAAGACGTGACGCCGCATGGCTGAGCTTTCAACCCCCGACCGCGCCGCCGTCCTGGCGGCCCTCGACCGGGTGCGCGATCCCAAGTCGGGGCGCGGCCTGGCGGCGGCGGGGCTGGTGCAAGCGCTGGTGGTGGGTCCCGATCGGGCCGGCTTCATGATCGAGGTGGCGGCGGCTGACGCGGCCCTGTACGCCCCGGTGCGCGACGAGGCCGAGGCCGTGCTGCGCAAGGTTTCCGGCGCGGGCAAGGTGCAGGTGGTGCTGACCGCCGCGGCCGGTGGGACCGGCGCGTCGGCCGAGCGGCCGCCCGATCCGGGCATCGTGCGGGTGCGGCGCGGCGCGCGGCTGTCGCCCCAGGCCCAGGCGCAGATGTCGCCGGCCCAGCCGACGGCGGCGCTGAAACCCGCCAATGTGCGCCACGTGGTTGCCGTGGCCAGCGCCAAGGGCGGCGTCGGCAAGTCGACCGTGGCGTTGAACCTGGCCGTGGCCATGGCCATGCTCGGCCGACGCGTCGGCCTCTTGGACGCCGACGTCTACGGCCCCTCGATCCCACGCATGAGCGGCCTGGACGCCGAGCCCGAGCTCAATGCCGAGCGCAAACTGGTGCCGCTGGAGGCCTGGGGCCTGAAGATCATGTCCATCGGCTTTCTGGTCGACGAGGGCGCGCCGATGATCTGGCGCGGGCCGATCGCCTCGTCGGCGCTGAACCAGATGCTGAACGACGTCGCCTGGGCCAGCGAAGCCGCGCCCATGGACGTGCTGGTCATCGACATGCCGCCGGGCACCGGCGACGTGCAGCTGACGCTGGCGCAACGCGTGGCGCTCTCGGGCGCGGTGGTGGTCTCGACCCCGCAGGAGGTGGCGCTGATCGATGTACGCCGGGGCGTGGCCATGTTCGAAAAGACCCATGTGCCGATCCTGGGCGTGGTCGAGAACATGGCCTATTTCCCCGATCCCTCGACCGGCGAGCCCATCCCCATCTTCGGGCGCGGCGGGGCCAAGACGACCGCCGAGGCGCTGGGGGCGCCCTTTCTTGGCGAAATCCCCATAGAGGTCGCGCTGCGCCAGGCCTGCGACGACGGCCGGCCCTTCGTCGCCGATGGCGGCGACAGCGCGGCCTCCAAGGCCTTTCTGTCGATCGCCGAGCGTGTTCTGGATGCGCTCGACCACACCAGCCTGAAACCGCCGCCCAGGATCGTGTTCGAGGACTAGCCCGGCTCGGGGGTCGCCGCCGCTTCGAGAATTTCGGAGCGGTTCAGCTCGTCGAGCAGCAGGGCGCCGCCGGCGGCCGCGTCGCGCAGGTCGAGCCTTTCGCGCACCTCGGCATGGCGCTTGGCGTCGAGCTTGTAGCCGAACATGACGGCGCCGCCGACCAGCACGAAGATGACCGGGGCGAAGATGTAGCACATCACCAGGCCGTGGATGGCGCCGGGCGTGTTCACCGCCGTCGCCGAGGTCTTGTAGCCGACGGCGGCGAGGATCGAATAGGTGACGGGCACGGTGATGGCCCCGCCGACCTTGGTCGTGGTGGTGACCAGGGAATAGAGCAGGCTCATCCGCTCCTTGCCCTTTTCCAGCCGAACCTCGTCGCCGACATCGGCGATCATGGCGCGCACCAGCAAGGTGAAGCCGGCGGCGA
>CALAEG010000263.1 GCA_937890965.1 uncultured Caulobacteraceae bacterium
ATCTGCGCGACCGCGGCCAGGCGGCGGTGGAGCGCTGGCGCCACGCCACCGATCCGGGCCCCGGCATGGATCCGCTGCAACAGGCCCAGGCCCGCGACATCGCCGGCTGGCTGCCCAACGACCTGCTGGTCAAGCTCGACCGCTGCCTGATGGCCCACGGCCTTGAGGGCCGCACCCCCTATCTCGACCCCGTGGTCGCCGACTTCGCCTTTCGCCTGCCGGATCGCGCCAAGGTGCGCGGCGGGCTCGGCAAATGGCTGCTGCGTGAGTGGCTGGCGCGCAACGTCCCCGCCGCCGAACCGTTCGCCCGCAAGCAGGGGTTCAACCCGCCGATCGGCGAATGGATCGCCGCCCGCGGCCCCCGCGTCGCCGATCTGGTCGCCGCCCAGCCGGGTGTGGCGGAAATCCTGTCGCGGGATCAGGTCCGCGCCGTGATCGGCGAGGCCGGCCATCGCGGCCAGCCGGCCTGGAGCCTGGTCTTCTACGCGCTGTGGCATAGCCATCATGTGTTGGGCCTGGCCGCCGACGGCTCCGTCGAGGCGGTGCTCGCCGCGGCGGCCCAGGTCGGCTGATCGGGTTGCGGCGCCGCCCGTCAGGGTTCAGTGTCACCGAACAGCCATAGGTGGAGAAAACCCATGCGACGCGGCGTTAGACTGGCGATCCTGAGTTCAATTGCGCTGAGCTTAGGCGCGCCCGTGGCGCTGGCGGCCACGGTGGACGTCCACATGACGCTGACCACGCCGACCAGCCCGGGTGCGGCCGTCGGCAGCATCACCATCACCGACGCGCCCGGCGGCGCCAAAATCTCCGTTCGCCTGAGCGGTCTGCCGGCCGGCCAGCACGGCTTTCATGTGCACCAGAATCCCTCGTGCGATCCGGGTCCGGTCAATGGCGTTGTGGCGCCGGCCGGCGGCGCCGGCGGCCATCTCGATCCCGACAAGACCGGCATGCATATGGGGCCGATGGGCAAGGGCCATCTGGGCGATCTGCCCTATCTGACCGTGGCGCCGGACGGGACGGACAATGAGACCCTGGTCGCGCCGCGCCTGACCGACGTCAGCCTGCTCAAGGGCCGCAGCCTGATCATCCACGCCGGCGGCGACAACTATGCCGACCAGCCCAAGCCGCTCGGCGGCGGCGGCGCCCGCATCGCCTGCGGGTTGGTGCAGTAGCCTAACCGCGCCCGACGAACGGCATCTTGGTCGCCATGACGGTCAGGCTCAGCACGTTGGCGTCCAGCGGCAAGCCGGCCATGTAGAGCACCGCATCGGCCACGTGGCGCACGTCGATGGTCGGCTCGGGCGCGAGCTCGCCATTGGCCTGCAGCGCGCCGGACGCCATGCGGGACGTGAGCGGCGTCTCGGCATTGCCGATGTCGATCTGGCCGCAGGCGATGTCGAAGGCCCGCCCATCCAGTGCCAGCGACTTGGTCAGGCCGGTGATGGCGTGCTTGGTCGCCGTATAGGGCGCGGAATAGAGCCTGGGCGTGTGGGCCGAGATCGAGCCGTTGTTGATGATCCGGCCACCGCGCGGGTCCTGCGCCCGCATCTGCCGAAAGGCGCCGCGCGCGCAGAGGAAGGCGCCGGTCAGGTTGACGGCCACCACCCGGTTCCACTGGGCCGGCGAAAGCTCGTCGATCGGTACGGGCGCGGCGCCGGTCCCGGCGTTGTTGAACAACAGGTCCAGCCGACCGAACCCTTCGCCGACCGCGCCGAACAGGGCATCCACCGCCGCCTCGTCGCCGACATCGGTGGGGACGACCAGGGTGTCGGATGTCCCCGCCATCCGCGCCGTCTCCTCCAGCGCCTCGGCCCGGCGCCCGGCCAGGGCGACGCGATAGCCCTTACCCGCGAGCGCCAGCGCGACGGCGCGGCCGATGCCGCTGCCGGCGCCGGTGACCAGGGCGGTGGGCTGCATGGGCGCCGTCAGTCGCTCGAGTTGCTGGATGCGCTTGAGCTGCTCGACGCGCTCGAATCGCTCGCGTCACCGCTGTTGAACTGATAGCCGGCCAGCTTGGCCACGCCATTGCGCAGGACGATGGTCACGGTCTCGGTCAGCTTGCCGTTGGCGCAGGTCTGCGTATAGCCCTGGTCGCGCAGGAACCCGTCCGGATTGGCCTTGGTGTGGAAGTCCAGCCGCTTCACCGGCGGTTGGCACGCGCCCATGTTGTCGTCGATGCGCTGCATCACGGCGATGAAGTCGGCGACCGATGTCGAGTTCTTCAACTCCGGAGCCGCCCCGTCATAGATGGCCTGGTACTGTTTCGCCGCCACCTGCTGGTAGAATTGCGTCGTCGCGTCGTCGGCTTTTTTTGTGTCCGCTGACCCCAGGCATCCGCTGGTCAGCAGAGCCAAGCCGATACAAAGCGTAAGTTTGCGATTCATCTTAGTCTTCCCCCGAAGATAGACGGCCATTTAGCCGATCATCGGGAGCCGTGACAATCGATGGGCGGACGGATCGTCCCCGCGGCTTTGCGGGCGCCGACCAGGCGGGTCAGAACTCCCAGCCGACGCCGGCCCCACCTCCCGCCCGTCCCTGGGAGGTGAAGCTCACGCCCGCGCGGATCGTCGTTCGATCGTCGTCGAGGCGAAACCCGCCGCCGACGGCGAAGCCGGTCTGGCCGTTGAACACCCCGAAGCCGGCCGAGATCATGCCTTTGCCGGCCTTCAACGGTTGCGGCATGTAGGCGGTGGCCATGGCGGCGGCCGTGGCGGCGTCGGCGCGCCTGGAGATCTGGTTGGTGTAGGTTTTGGCCTGGGCCAGCGTGCTCGCCGCCGACTGGGTCAGCTGACTGAGGTTGACCGCG
>CALAEG010000264.1 GCA_937890965.1 uncultured Caulobacteraceae bacterium
TGACGATACCGCTTTCCCGACGAAAGCAGGGTATTGAGGTTCTTCGGCAAGAGCAGTCCGGCGTTAACATACATAATTGACCATCCACCTTACCGATGGAGTGAGCTGGGGCGATCCGGTCTTTTGGAAGCGCATTCGGCTGTCCGTTAAATCCTGCTATCGGCCAGGAACTGTCAATTCGCGCCCAATGTTGTCCCCCCTTTCGCTTTGAATGTTAGCCCCCTAACGCCGCCGTTTGCAGTCGCCCGGCGGCGTAGCGCGAAGCCATTGGCGTAGCGCAGCGCGTAGCCGGCGGGCGCACCCGAGGCGTGGGCGGGTTAGGCTCTGTTTTTGAAGCGCCAGCTGTCGTTGCCGGTCTCGATGATGTCGCAGTGGTGGGTGATGCGGTCGAGCATGGCGGTGGTCATCTTGGCGTCGCCGAAGACTTGGGGCCAGTCGGCGAAGGCGAGGTTGGTTGTGATGACGATCGAGGTGTTCTCGTAGAGCTTGCTGATCAGGTGGAAGAGGAGTTGGGCGCCGGCCTGGCTGAACGGCAGGTAGCCGAGCTCGTCGATGATGATCAGTTCGTGGCGCAGCAGGGTCTCGACAAGGCGCCCACTTCGGCCGGCGGCCTTCTCCTGTTCGAGCTGGTTGACCAGATCGACGAGGTTGAAGAAGCGGCCGCGGGCCCTGGCGCGGATCACGGCGGCGGCGATGGCGATGGCCAGGTGGGTCTTGCCGGTGCCGGTTCCGCCGATGAGGATGAGGTTGCGCTTGGCCTCGACGAAGTCGCCGCCGGCGAGTTCACGGACCAGGCCCTCGTCGACGGGCGTGTCGGCGAAGACGAAGTCGTCCATGTCCTTCAGCACGGGGAACTTGGCGCCGCTGATCCGGTAGTTGATCGAGCGGGACTGCCGGTGGGTGACCTCGGCGCGGATCAGGCTGGCCAGCAGCGGGTAAAGCTCCTCGCGGCGGACGAGCCCCTTGCCGGCGATCTCGTCGAAGCTGGCGCGCATGCCGTAGAGCTTGAGGCTGGTCATGGCCTCGATGATCTGGTGTCGTTCGATCATGTCGCGTGGATCCTTGTTCCGCGGAGAAGGGCGTCGTAGCGGGCGCAGTCGGCGATCGGCTCGGCCTTGAGCTTGAGCGCGTCGGGCGTGGTGATGCTGGGCGCCGGCGGCGGTTGTCGCTGGCGGGCGAGAATGGCGACGACCACGTCGCCACTGGCGATGCCGGCCTGCAGGGCCTCGGCGCAGGCCTCTTCGACGGCGGCCACGCCATGGTCGGGCGTTGCGGCGAGGATCTTGACGAACTGGCGATCGCCATCGGTGTGGCTGCGCAGCTTGAGACGGACCTTGGCCAGGGCCGGCGGCAGGTCCCAGTCCTTGAACGGCGCTCCGTTGCGCAGCGCGCCGGGCTTGCGCATCAGGACCGGCAGGTAATGCCAGGGGTCGTAGATCACCTGTTCGCGCTTGAAGCTGCGCGGGTGATCGGCGACGACCTCGTCGGCCAGCAGCACGACGATCCGATCGGCATAGGCGCGCACGAGCACGCCGCGGCCAGCGGCCCTGGCGTCGACGCTGTACTTGTTGCGGTCGTGGGTGATCAGGCAGGTGGTTGTGGCGCGCATGGGCTTCTCGCTGAAGCCGGCGAAGGGCCCTACGAACGGCGCCAGGGCGGCGCGCTCCTCCTCGAACACCTCCCAGATGGTCCGGTCTCTGAACTGCGGATGCCGCGTTCGCTGGGCGTAGGCGCGGCACTGGTCCTCCAGCCAGGCGTTCAGTTCCTCCAGCGTTTTGACCCTCGGCCGGGGCCTGAACAGCACGTCGCGCATCGTGCCGACCTGGTTCTCGACCTGGCCCTTCTCCCAGCCGGACGCCGGTGTGCAGGCGGTTGGCTCGACCAGATGATGCGAGCACATCTGCAGGAAGCGGCGGTTGTAGGTGCGGGCCCGACCGACGAATACGGCGTCGACCGCGGTCTTCATGTTGTCGTAGATGCCGCGCCGGCAGACCCCGCCATAGAAGGTAAAGGCCTTGTCGTGGGCGTCGAACACCATCTCCTGGGTCTCACGAGGGTAGGCCCGCACGAACGGCATCCGGCTGAACGACAGGCGCATATGCGCCGCCTTCACGGTCATCGGCAGGCCGGCCAGTTCGATCGCGTCGTGGCTCCAGTCGAACTGGTAGGCCTCACCCGGATCGAAGCTTAAGGGGATGAACGCCTGGACCGGCGCCCTGGCGTGCTCGTCGCGCCACGCCTTGACGAACCGATGCACGCTGTCGTGGGCGCCGTCATACCCGCGACCACGCAACTCCTCGAACAGCCGCTGGGTGGACCGCCGCTCGCGCCTGGGGACCTTCGCCTCGGCCTCGAGGATCGCGGTCAGGGTCCCAACCCATGGACCCATCTTCGGCAGTGGCTGGGTCGCCCGCTTGTAGCTGAACTCGGTGACCTGCGAGCGCAGCACCTTGCGCACCGTGTCGCGCGCCACCCCCAGTTCACGGGCGATCCGCTTGATCCCCTTCCGGTTCTGGAAATGCTCAAACCGGATCCGCGCGATCGTCTCCACACCCGTCATCCCCCACCCCCTCCAGAACCCGGAAGGGGCATCCAAAACCACAGGTCAGGGGGCTAATCTTCGACGCGAAAAACGCCCCTCAGGGGGACAACATTGCAGGCGTTCTCACAGCCAGGAACCGGCTCTCGTGCCGCGCTTGGCGCCTGTGGGCGCCCTGACTACTGTTCCTCATGACCGACGAAGAGCGAATCGCCTACTTCAGGGCTGAGAAAGAACTGGCGCTCGGGATGGTCAGGGATATCGAACGGGGTGAGCGTCGATTCTTCGAATCAGTCGGAACCGATCCGCTGGTGGAAACGACCATAGAGTGCCTGGACGAGAAGAGGCGGTACGTAGAGACCTTGGCCGATCTGATCCGCACGCTGGAGAGATTGGTGGCCCACCGGCCTTAGACGCGACACGACTGTCAAGCTTTGCCGGCGACGTCAGATGGGACCGGCTTCGCGGGTCGAACTTCGTTGCAGAGGCCGCACGCGCTTCAGAGTTGAGATGCCGCTCGGGCACGGCTAGGCTTCCTTCGGAGGTCATCCATTCGTCGGCCTGCAGGATCCAACCCATGATAATAAGGCGCGACTAGCCGAGGTAGCCAAGTCGACCGTAGATTTGTCGGACACAGCGATCGACATGATGCGAATGTTCGATCAGCTGCTCCTCCTGGCTGGCGTCACAGCCGACCACGTGGAACGCATCGTTCACCTAAGGCATGTTTTCTTTCGTCACGGTGCTGTTGCCGACCTGATCATCTCCATGGATTGCTCAATCTGGATTTGTCGCGACGTCTTGGCGTTCTTTTGAGTCTGCCTAGGAGGCGCCTGGACCACTATTTCCGGCTCGGGCTGGGGCCCTGCAACAGTTTGTTCAAGTTGAGAGGTGGTTAGCCGGTTGGGATCGTCGTGAGGGTCGACGGCCATCGCCTGAGCACTCGAAGCCCCCACAGCTGTCGGTTGCGACATTGCTAAGAATGGTCGGAGATGTCGGACGGCTATGCGGTGGCGAACGCATTAGCGATATTGAAGCGTGTCAGCTTTGAAGGTCCGGCCAGCACAGTGATGTCCAGCGGCCTGCGCAGAAGGATGATTCACTAGGCTGGGGGTCGCCATCGCTGCGCCCGCGGTCAAGCAGGCCAAGATGGCACCCCATAAGTACCTCTGCACGGCGCGCACCTCGGTGAGTTCGATGGCAAGTCTTTGCGGAGGGGCTGTGTAACTGCCGCATATGCGACTTAGCCATAATGGACAACATTGCCCTCGGGTAAAAGGGAATCAAGAGAGAATCGACCTCACGGGTCCGGGTTACCTCGCTCGAAAGAAAGACAACAAATTTCGGTTGGGGCAGTGTCGGAGAAGTGCGACCGACTAAACGTTGCACCAGCCCTGCCAAAGAGCGCGTAGGCCGGGCTGCTCACGTGGCTCGGTCGTGTGCAGGGCGGGGACTAGCTGAGCCGCACGGCTCGCGGTGCGCCACGGTAGTCGATCATCACGCCGCAGTTCTGAAGCTGGCGACGGCGAAGTCTATGTCGTCGATCTAGCCACTGCACCTTCACATCCGCTAGAGGTTCAGGAACCACTCCGCGCAAGTCGAAGCAGCTCAGGAACTGCCAGCCTGCCTCAGTGGCGTCCCGCCAGCACCTGCAGGCCTCGATGGCGATACCAGTGGACCAGATCACCACCACTATACGGTCCTCGGTTGGCGTCTGCCCTGAAAAGCGCAGTCGCGCACCACGCCGGCTGAAATCGATGATGATGCAATCCAACTGACCGGGAAAGACTTTGCCCCGCACGCGCGTCGGCGTTCGCTGCGAGTCGCGTCGGTCCGCTGTTGATGTCGCGTCTGGCGGGTGGCCCATGTCTCCAGTGTGCGGAATGAATGTTAAGGGGTGTTTGAGGATCGTAGCCGGCAGATCTCCGAGCAGAGTGTGAACAACGCTAAGCGTAGAAGGAGTAGGGAAAATCGGCCATGCTGAATCGGCGGCACGCCGGGGCCTGGCTCATCGATGTCATTCGGCTGCTTCGGCCGAAGATGTGTCCTGCACAGACTCGTAGTCCTCTCGCAGAGCCGCCCCGTCTTCCCGCCGTCCGACGCTGACATAGCGAAAGCCGTGCGCGCGCATTTCGGCGGGGCGGTAGATGTTGCGCAGGTCCACGACCAGGGTCCCGCGCATCAGGTCTTTGATGCGTTCCAGATCGAGCGCGCGGAACTGGTCCCATTCGGTGAGGATGAGCAGGCAGT
>CALAEG010000265.1 GCA_937890965.1 uncultured Caulobacteraceae bacterium
TGATAGCCGCTCATGGCGGTGTTGAAACAGACCTCGCCCACCGCCTCGCCGACCTCGCCGACGCCGGCTCCTTGCAGGATCGTCCCGTCGGCCAGCGCCAGAACGCCGGTCGCGCCAGGGATCAGGGGCGGGGACAAGGGCGACTCCTTTGCGGGGATACGGGCAAACGGCCGCGTAGGTAACGATGCGGCGCCGGCGGGTCAACGACCATGCGCCAGACTCGGTCTGAAGACCACGGGACGCCCGCCGGGGATGCTGCACCAGATCCTCCCCCTGCGGGTGAGGACCTTGCGCCGTGGATGTCACAATCCAGCCAGCTCATCCGTCCTTGCTTCAGAACCACGGAGAAGCGGCGATGCGGCGGGCGATCGAGGCGGGGTTGGCGGGGCTGTTGGCGGTGCTGCTGGGCGCCAATGGGCTGGCCATGCTCTTCGCCGGCCCGTGGTGGTACGGCGTCGTGCCCGGCGTTGTGGCGACCGGCCCGTTCAACCCTCACTTCGTCAAGGATATCGGCGCGGCGTATCTGGTGGTCGGTGTCAGCCTCGGCGCCTTTGCACTGAGGCCGGCCAGGGCCTTCTCCGCCCTGGTCGCCGCCGCGGCCTTCCTGACCCTGCATGCCGCCATCCATGTCGGCGATGCGCTGGCCAGCTCAGCTTGCGGCCACGACCTCGTCCGCGACCTTCCCGGCATCTTCCTGCCGGCCCTGGTCAGCCTTGGCCTGGTGGCCACGCACCTCAACCCGGCAAAGGAGCCCAGCCATGCTTAGAGCGCTTTTCGGCCGTTTCATCACCGGCATGGAGAAGGACTGGTCCTACGACGCCAGCTATATGCGCGAGATCCTGGCCGTCAGCCCCTGGACCTTCCTCAAGTTCGCCATGCTGACCGCCGTGGTCCCGCGCCGCGACGCCCCGGCCGCGGCCCTCGCGGCCGCCGGCCTGGTCGGAACCCTGACCGAGGACTGCGGCCCCTGCACCCAGATCAGCGTCGACATGGCGGCCAAGGCCGGCGTGCGGCCGGAAATCCTGCGCGCGATCCTGGCCGGCGACGAGGCGGCCATGGGCGAGAACGCCGCCCTGGCCTATCGTTTCGCGCGGGCGTCGCTGGAGCGCCGCCTGGAGGAGGCCGACGCCTTGCGCGACGAGGTGGTGCGCCGCTGGGGACAAAAGGGACTGGTGGCCCTGACGTTGGCGCTCACCACGGCGCGGATGTACCCGACGGTGAAATACGCGCTCGGCCACGGCAAGAGCTGCTCGCGGGTGATGGTCGCCGGAGCCGCCGCGCCTTTCCATCCGCCGTTGGCTGAGGCCGCATGAGCGATCTGGCCGCCTTCGAGGCCGAGCGGCCCAGGCTGGCGCGGCTGGCCTATCGCATGCTGGGTTCGGTCGCCGAGGCCGAGGACGCGGTGCAGGACGCCTGGCTGCGCTGGCGTGGCGCGGGCGCTGAGAGCATCGACGATCCCGCCGCCTGGCTGGTGCGCGCCACCACCCGGCTTTGCATCGACCGCATGCGCGCGGCCCGCACCCGCCGCGAGGCCTATCGCGGCCCCTGGCTGCCCGAGCCTTTGATCGAGGACATCGCCGAGGACCCGCTGGAGCGCGCCGAGGAAGTCTCGGTCGCCTTCCTGCTGGCGCTGGAGCGGCTGTCGCCGCTGGAGCGGGCGGTCTTCCTGCTGCACGACGTGTTCGACGCCGACTATGCGGTCATCGCCGAGACATTGGATCGAAGTGAAGTTGCCTGCCGCCAGCTGGCCGCTCGCGCCCGCGCCCATGTCCGCGAGGCGCGACCGAGGTTTCCGGTGTCGCAGGACGAGGCGGCGCGGCTGGCCCTGGCCTTCATGGACGCCGCGCGCCGAGGCGACCTGACGGCGCTCAAGGACCTGTTGGCGGAGGACGCCGTGCTGATCACCGACGGCGGCGGCAAGCGCAAGGCGGCGCTCAGGCCCCTGGTCGGCCGCGACGACGTTGTCGCCCTGATCAGTGGGCTAATTTGGCGCTGCTCCATCCCGATGGCCGGCCATATCCGCCTGGCGCGCATCAATGGCGACTTCGGCGTGGTCTTGGAGGCGGAAGATGGCGTTGTGACCATCGCCTTCGAACCGGGCGCCGACGGCCGGCTCGCGGCCATCTACATGGTGCGCAATCCCGACAAGCTTGGGCACGTCGCACGCGCATAAGCGCATCGACTCAAGGCTAATCGCGCTATGATGGGAGCGTGCGCTTCGATGAACGCTTCCTCGACGAGATCAAGTCGCGCCTGCGCCTGTCCGATGTGATCGGCCGCAGCGTGAAGCTGCGCCGCCAGGGCCGCGAGTTCGTCGGCCTCTCGCCCTTCACCAAGGAGCGCACCCCGTCGTTTTTCGTCAATGACGACAAGGGCTTCTTCCACGACTTCTCGTCCGGCAAGAACGGCGACCTGATCAGCTTCCTGCAGGAGACCGAGCGCCTGAGCTTCGTCGAGGCGGTCGAGCGGCTGGCGGCGGAGGCCGGGGTGGCCATGCCGGCGCCCGACCCACGCGCCGCCGAGCAGGAGCGCGAGCGCCAGACCCTGTCCGACTGGCTGGAGCTGGCGGCCAAGTGGTTCGAGGCCGAACTGCGCCGGCCGGTCGGCGCCGAGGCCCGCGCCTATCTGGCCCGGCGCGGTCTGCCGGAGACGGAGTGGGGGCGGTTTCGCCTGGGCTTTTCGCCGTCGGGCCGCACCGCGCTGAAGGATTATCTGGTGGCCAAGGGCGCCCAGCCCGGCGCCCTGGTCGAGGCGGGCCTGCTTATCGCCCCGGAAGACGGCGGCGGGGCGCCCTACGACCGTTTCCGCGACCGCATCATCTTTCCCATCGCCGATGCGCGCGGGCGGGTCATCTCCTTCGGCGGCCGGGCGATGGATCCCGAGGCGCGGGCGAAATACCTGAACGGGCCGGAGACCGGGCTCTTCCACAAGGGCGGCACCCTCTATGGCCTGGCCGAGGCGCGGCGGCTGTTGTCGGCCGGCGGGCAGGGGACCAGCCTGGTGGTGGTCGAGGGCTATATGGACGCCATCGCCTGCCAGCGCGCCAATGTGCCGGCCGTGGCGCCCTTGGGCACGGCGCTGACCGAGGACCAGATGGAGGCGCTCTGGCGGCTCGATCCCGAGCCGGTGCTCTGTTTCGACGGCGATGGCGCCGGCCAGCGGGCGGCCTCGCGGGCGATCGACCGGGCCTTGCCGATGCTGAAACCCGGGCGCTCGTTCAAGTTCGCCATCCTGACCGGCGGCAAGGACCCCGACGACGTGCTGCGCGACCAGGGCGCGGCGGCGCTGAAGGCCCAACTCGGCAAGACCACGCCCTTTGTCGAGGCGCTGTTCGTCCGCGAGCGCGATGTCGAGCCGCTGGACACGCCCGAGCGGCGCTCGGCCTTCAAGGCGCGGTTGCGCACCGCCGCGGCCTCGATCGCCGACAAGGAGCTGGCCGGCGCCTATCGCGACGATTTCTATAAGCGCTTCGACGCCCTGTTCGGCCCCCCCCAGGCGGCGCAGAAACCGGCCCGTGCGGCATGGCGTCGCGACTTTCGCAGGCCGGCCTATGCCGACGCGCCGCTCACCGCCGAGGGCCGCGCGGCCGGCCGGATGTTGCGCCGCGCGCCCGAGCCGGTGCCCGCCGCACTGGCCAAGGCGGCGCTCGACGATCCTCTGCGGCTCGACGTGCATCTGGAGGCCATGGAGGCGCATGGCTTCGGCGACCCGGCGCTCGATCAATTGGCTAAGGAAATCATTCGCCTGCGACTTGACGCCGATCACCTTGACTCCGAGGCCCTCGCACGCCATTTGGCGGCTGAAGGATTCGGCGCGTTGCTAGGCGAGATCGACAAGGCGGCCTCTAAGTCAGGCGCGCCTTTCCTCAGTTCGGATGTATCGCTCACGCTCGCCAGATCCCAGTGGTCGCACGCCTTCGAGGCGCTAACTCGAATGGCGGCGCTGGGTGACGCCATCGATTCGGCCAAGAGCAATCTTGCCGATCGGGGGGGCATGGAAGCGATCGAACGCATGAAAACCGAACGCGACGCACTACATAAGGCAATCGGTTCGGGAACGATCTGGGGTGACGGCGGGTCTTAATGGTTAAGACTGGCTGGATGTTTGCATGGAAATTTACCCGTTCGGGCGCTTTTGGCGACCGTCGGGATCCGGAGATTTGAATGAGCGACACTGTTGAAGCCCCCGAAGCCCCCACCGATGGTCCGCTGCTGGACCTGACGGACGCCGGCGTCAAAAAATTCATCAAGCAGGCCAAGACCCGCGGCTACGTCACGATGGACGAGCTGAACAAGGTCCTGCCGTCCGAAGAGGTCACCTCCGAGGCGATCGAAGACACCCTCGCCATGCTGAGCGAGATGGGCGTCAACGTCGTCGAGGCGGAAGAAGATGCCGAGACGCCCGAGGGCGGCGAGGTCGCGGTGCGCGAAGAGACCACCGTCACCGAGGCGGCGACCAAGGAAAGCGCCTACGACCGCACCGACGATCCCGTCCGCATGTACCTGCGCGAGATGGGCTCGGTCGAACTGCTGTCGCGCGAGGGCGAGATCGCCATCGCCAAGCGCATCGAGGCCGGCCGCGACACCATGATCCGCGGCCTGTGCGAAAGCGCGCTGACATTCGAAGCCATCATGGTCTGGCGCGACGAGCTGGGCTCCGGCCGCATCCTGCTACGCGAGGTGATCGACCTCGAACAGACCTATGGCGGTCTTGGCGGCGCGACCATCGCGCCAGCCGATGCGCCGATCGAACCGGCCCCGGCCGAGCCCGCCGCTGAAGGCGAAGAAGGCCGCGCCGAGGGCGAGGGCGGCGACGACGATGACGATTTCGACGACGGCGCCGGCCCGACGGTCAGCGCCATGGAGGCCGAGCTGCGCGAAGGCGTCATGGCCACCCTCGACGCCATCGCCAGCGAGTTCGAAGCCTTCCGCGGCCTGCAGGAACGCCTGGTCCGCCATCGCCTGAAGGGCGAGGACCTGGCCGAGGCCGATCGCAAATCCTACGAGATGGCCACCACCACCATCGTCCAGCACCTGAAGACGCTGAAGCTGAACAACAACCGCATCGAGGCCCTGGTCGACCAGCTCTATGCGATCAACCGCCGCCTGATCGGGCTGGAAGGCCGACTGCTGCGCCTCGCCGACAGCTACGGCATCAGCCGCGGTGAATTCCTCAAGGCCTATTTCGGCTCCGAGCTCAATCCGCTCTGGCAGGAATCGGTCAAGACCCTTGGCGTGCGCTGGACCAAGTTCGCCGAGAACGATTCAGGCCAGATCGGCGACATCCGCACCGAGATCGGCGCGCTGGCCACCGAGACCGGCCTGCCCATCGACGACTATCGCCGCATCGTGCAGACCGTGCAGAAGGGCGAACGCGAGGCCCGCCAGGCCAAGAAGGAAATGGTCGAGGCGAACCTGCGCCTGGTCATCTCCATCGCCAAGAAATACACCAACCGCGGCCTGCAGTTCCTCGACCTGATCCAGGAAGGCAATATCGGCCTGATGAAGGCGGTCGATAAGT
>CALAEG010000266.1 GCA_937890965.1 uncultured Caulobacteraceae bacterium
AGACGATCTCGCCCACCCGGACGAACATGAAGGCGACCGAGCCGCTCTCGCCCATATTGCCGCCGTTCTTGCCGAAGATGGTTCGCACGGACGCCGCGGCGCGGTTCCTATTGTCGGTCAGCACCTCGACGATCAGGCCGACCCCGCCGGGGCCGAAGCCCTCATAGCGGATCTCTTCCATATTGTCGGTCTCGCCGGACGCGCCCTTCTTGATGGCCCGCTCGATATTGTCCTTGGGCATGGATTCCTGCCGCGCCGTGGCGATGGCGAGCCTGAGGCGCGCATTGGCGGTCGGGTCGGGAATCCCCTGTTTCGCCGCCAACGTGATGTCGCGCGACAGCTTGGAGAATATCTTCGAGCGCTTCTTGTCCTGGGCGCCCTTGCGGAACTGGATGTTCTTGAATTTTGAGTGACCGGCCATGGGTTGACTGTCCTAGCGCTCCGTTTCGGCCGGCGCCAGAGCCGCGGGCGCGCAGTCGATCCGCTCGATGCGGCCCTCGTCCAGACAGAAGACTGCGTCCTGGGGCGCGGCCATCAGCACCGCCGCCTCCCAGTCCAGATCGGCATAGAGGGCGCGGAGCACCCGCCCCGACACCCCATGCGAGACGACGATGCGTGGGCGGTCATCCTCCAGGGCCTCGCCCAGCCAGGACCGCATCCGCGCGGCCATCGCCTCATAGGTCTCGCCGTCGGGCGAGTGGAAGAACAGCGACGAACGCTGGGCGGCCGCAAGCGCCTCGGGCGCGATCGCGGCGATTTCATCGACGGTGAGGCCGTCCCAGGACCCCATGCTGACTTCGCGCAGCCGATCCTCGAGCACCACGTCGCCAACGCCGAGCACGCCGGCGATGATCCTGGCCGTGTGCGCCGTGCGGCCGAGCGAGCTGGCCTCGATGACCCAGTTGGCGGGATCGCCGATCAGGCTCTTGAGCAGCGCGCCGACCCGCTCCGCCTGATCGACACCGAGCGGCGTCAGAGGTGAATCGACATGGCCTTGCAGGCGGCCGATGCGGTTGAATTCGGTCTGGCCGTGGCGGACGAGATAAATCATCCGCGGCGATGTAGACTGGCTTGCGGCGTCCGTCACCCATCGGAACCTCGCCTTCGGCCGAGCTGTTGTTGGTCGAAACTTAAGGAGCGCCAATCCCATGACCACGGCCGAAGACCCCGAGACCCTGCCCGAGGAGATCGTCCGCTGGCAGCCGAACGACCGGCCGCTGCTTGAGCCGCGCGCCGGCGTCGCAACGGCCGGCGCGGCCACCGGCAGCGCGGTGGTCGGGGCCCTGGCCCTTGGCGCGCTTGCCCTCGGCGCGGTCGCCATCGGCGCCATGGCCATCGGCGCCCTCAGGATCGGCCGCCTCGGTATCGGCCGCGTGCGCCTTGGCGAGGTCGAGATTGACGAACTAACCGTCCGCCGCCTGCGGGTGCTGGAGGATTAAGGCGCGGGGATGAGCGGATTTTCTAGGCCGTGACCGTTTCGGAAACTAGCGGCATGGTCTCGCTGAGCCGGCCGCCGATGCGGATGGGTTCGACCCGGCGGGCGAGGCCGGTGGCGTCATCGGTCTCGACATAGACGCCGCAGACCGTCGCCAGGCCCTCGGCCGGCTGGAAGCGGCCGCCGGAAATCCGGGTGGTGAAGCGCCTTAGAGGCTCTTCCTTCTGGTTGCCGATGACGCTGTCATAGTCGGCGCAGGCGCCGGCGTCGGTCTGGTAGGCGGTGCCGTTGTTGAGGATCTGGCAGTCCGCCGTCGGCACGTGGGTGTGGGTGCCGACCACCAGGCTGGCGCGGCCGTCGCAGAAATGGCCCATGGCCATCTTCTCCGAGGTGGCCTCGGCATGCATGTCGACGATCACCGCATCGGCCGCCTGGCCAAGCGGACAGGCGTTCAGCTCGCGATCGACGGCCGCGAAGGGGTCGTCCAGCGAGTCCATGTGCACCCGACCGAGCAGGTTGATCACCAGCACGCGCTTGCCGCGTTCGGTATCGAACAGCTGCGACCCGCGGCCGGGCGCATCGGACAGGGCCGGATAGTTCAGCGGCCGGATCATCCTGGGCTCGCGCACGATATAGGTCAGCGCCTCCTTCTGGTCCCAGGAGTGGTTGCCGAGGGTCAGGCAGTCGGCGCCGGCGGCGAACAGTTCGCGGGCGGTATTCTCGGTGATGCCGAAGCCGGCGGCGGCGTTCTCGGCGTTGACCACCACGAACTCCAGGCCGAGCTGGCGGCGCAGATAGGGCAGATGCTCGGCCAGACCCTCGCGGCCCGAGCGGCCGACGATGTCGCCGAAAAAGGCGAAGCGCATAGGGAAGTCCTTGTTCAGACCCCGATATACGCTTTTTCACGCCAAATGGCGGGAAAGGGTGGCGGCGCCGCGAAAGCCGTGAGGGCGGTTCAATCCGCTCGGACCTGGTTTACCAGGTGGGAACCGTGTGCCCGGGACCACGATCCCGGCCAGGGACAGCTCCCGTAGAGAGAATTTAAGGTCCCCGGGATGTGATGCCTTCGACGCGAGCCGCAGCAAGACCCGCCACCTCACAAGGTAGGGGGTCGGGGCTCTGGGCTCAAGCGCTGACGACGACGCGGCGCGGCGGATCGAAATCCAGGCGAATCAAGGCTAGGACGAACGCGATGAGTCAGACGCCGCCGCCCATCCGCAACCCACGCTACGCTCAGCCGCGCTACGCGATCGACCGGCGCGCGGACGGCGCTATCGTGATCGGCAATACGGCGCCCTTCTCAAATGCCTTCTCGACGACCAATGCACCGCTCGACCATTGGGCCGCCGTAACGCCGGAGCGGCTATGGCTGGCGGAAAGGTCGGGCGAGGGTTGGCGGCGCGTCAGCTTCAGCGAGGGTCTTGAGGCCGTTGCGGCGCTGGCCGGCGCCCTCGCGGGCCTGGGGCTAGGCCCCGGCAAGCCGCTCCTGATCCTGGCGCGCAACGGGATCGCCCAGGCGCTGGTCACCTTCGCGGCCATGCGGCTGGGCGCGCCGGCCGCGCCGGTTTCGGCGCAGTACGGGTTGAAAGGCGCCGATCCGACGCGGCTGGCGCACGCCGTCGGCCTGATCGGCCCGGCCTGCATCTTCGTCGATGATGCGGCGGTGTTTGCGGAGACGCTGGACTGGCCTTTCCTGCAAGGCCTTCCCCTGATCGCCGAAGCCAACGCCAGGCCGGGCGATCATCGCCTGGAGACGCTGCTCAGCCAAGGCCGGCCGCTGCCCGACCAGGCCGGCCCCGATGACGCCGCCAAGTTGATGCTGACCTCCGGTTCGACCGGGCGGCCGAAGGCGGTGATCTGCACCCACCGCAATCTTGCCGCCAACACCGCCCAGATCGCCGCCTGCTTCGACGACCCCGAGCCGCCCGTGCTGGTGCACAGCGCCCCCTGGAGCCACGGTCTCGGCGCCAACTCCATCCTTCAGGGTACGCTGCATCGCGGCGGCGCGCTCTATATCGACGCCGGCCAGCCGGTCGCCGGACGATTCGGCGAGACCGTGCGCAACCTGCGCGAAATCAGGACCACCTACGCCAACATGGTCCCTGCCGGCTGGGGCCTGCTGGCCGGCGAACTGGAGCGTGACGACGATCTGGCGCGGGTGTTCTTCGATCAGGTGCGGGTGCTGCAGTATGGCGGCGCGGGTCTGGCCCAGAGCGTCGCCGACCGCATCGAGGCGGTGGCGCTGCGTACCGTCGGCGAACAGATCACTTTCGGTTCCGGCTATGGCGCGACCGAGACCGGACCGACCATCAGCAACGTGCATTGGAAGAACCTGAAGACCGGGCTGATCGGCATGCCGGTTCCGGGAACGACGCTGAAGCTCGCGCCCCAGGACGGCAAGCTCGAGGTCCGGGTGGTCGGGCCGCAGATCTCACCCGGCTACCACGACGCGCGCCGGTCCGAGGCTGAGCCCCTGCCCGGACCCGCCGAGTCTCACGACGCAGAGGGCTATTACCGGCTGGGCGACGCGGCCCGGATGGTCGACCCGGAGAGACCGGAACTCGGCCTGGCCTTCGACGGGCGGCTGGTGGAGAACTTCAAGTTGTCGACCGGCGTCTTCGTGACCGCCGGCGCGCTGCGGCTGACGGCGCTGTCGGCGATCGGCGGAGCCGCTATTGACGCGGTGGTCTGCGGCGAAGGGCAAGACGGCGTCGGCCTGATGCTGTTCGTCGACCCGGCGGCGCGCCAGCGGCTCGGCGCGGTCGGCCTCAAGGCGGAGATCGAGGCCGGCCTGCGCCGGATCGCCGCCCAGGCCAAGGGGAGCGGCGGCAAGGTCATGCGAGCGCTGATCCTGCCCGGCGCCCCCGATGCGCTGAGCGGCGAACTCACCGACAAGGGCTACATCAACCAGGCCCTGGCCAGGGCGCGCCGGCCGACGGAGCTTGAACGGCTGTTCGCCGAGGCGCCAGATGTGGACGTGGTGGTGATCGAATAGACCCAGCGAAACCGCGCGCACCGTGTAGGGTCGCCCCCGAGGGGATCGGGGAGGCAGTACATGCGCGGACTCTTGCTCTTACTGGCCTTGACGATGGTCGCCCTTCCCGCCGCGGCGCGGACCCGGGCCCAGGAGTACGCCCAGTGTATCCAGGACGATCCCGACACCAGCATCAGCGGCTGCACGGTGCTTATCCGCTCGGGCCACGAGACCAGGGCGCAGCTGGCCAGCGACTACTACAATCGCGGCCTCGCCTATGACGACAAGGGCCTCTTCGACCTGGCGATCGCCGACGATTCGCGAGCGATCGCCTTCAGGCCCCACTACGCCGCCGCCTAGAACAATCGCGCCTGGGCCTATCACGGCAAGGGCGAGGACGCCAAAGGCCTGCCCGACGCGGAAGAGGCCGTGGCCTGGGAGCGGATATCGAACAACCTGGAGACCAGGGCCGAGATCTACGAAAAGCTCGGCCGCCGTGACGCGGCCATCGCCGACTACCGTGCGGCCTTGAAGCTGAGCCCCAAAATGCCCGAGGCCCTGGCCGGGCTGAAGCGCTTGGCGGCCAAGTCCTAGACACTCGCGCGCGGCCGGGCCGGAACGCGTGTGGCCAGGCGCCTAGCGGTAAACCCAGGCCTTCGGAACTCGTCCGCCGGGCGCCGGCGGGGCCGGCCAGGCCAGGGCGACGATCACGGCGCACAGGCCACCGAACAGGACGAACCAGACCCCGAACAGCAAGACATCGCCGACGATCATCTGCCGGTCCGTGGGCGGCGGGGCAAGATAGATCGTGGACTGGGACACCCGCTGTGGATTGTACCGGATGGTGATCGTCTGGCCGATATCGACCGCCGCGAACTCGCTTGCGGATACGGCGTCGTGCTCCTCGATGCTCGCTCCCGCCGGGCGGCTCGCTGGGGGCCTGAAGCGGAAGTAAATCTCGTAGGCGCGGAAGTAGGTTTTCGGGGGCCGGTCGGTATAGGTCTTGTCGGTGATGACGGCCTGGGCCGCGACGCCGTAGTCGCGCATGAAGGCCTGGGCCTGAAACCGGTCCGCCATCAGGGTTAGCAGGCCGACGCTGGAAACGACAAACACCGCGATGGCGGACATCGCCACGAAACGGCCCGTGATACGCCGCCGTGGGCGGGGCTCGTGCGCGGCCTCTTCCCGCTCGGCTTCGTCCTCCAGTTCGAGCGCGTGGGCGAGCGAGCGGTCCCGCGCCGCAGCTTCCCGGGGCCGGCTGAACGCCGCCCTGCGCCGGGCGCGTTCGTTGCGATCCATCTAGCCCGCGAGCGCCGCCAGGGCTTCGACCTTGCGGGTGGCGGCGTCGAGGACGACGGCGGCGCGGGCTTCCAGGCGCTGGGCCTCGGCCTGGGCGCGGACGGCTTCGCCCTGGGCCTGGGCCAGGCGGGCGCGGGCGTCGGCCAGTTCGTCGGCCAGTAAGAGCGCGCCCATCAGGAAAAGCCGGGATTCGCCGAGCTGGCCGACCTCCTGGCCGACCTGCCGGACATGGCGGTCGAAATGCTGCGACAGTTCGATCAGATGCTGCTCCTGGCCGTCCTCGCAGCCGACCACATAGGGCCGATCGTTCACCTGGATGGTCACCTGGGCCATGGATCAGTCTCCGAGGGCTGCGCGAACGCCGGCGATGGCGTGGCCGAGGGCGTGGGACGCGGCGGCGCCAGCCTCTTCCAGCTGGCGCTCGCGGGCGCGCGAGGCGTCGAGTTCGGCGGCGAGATGGGCGCGATCCTGGTCGAACAGGCCGCCGTTCGCCGATTCCGCTTCGCCGGCCAGGGCGCTCATCCGCACCTCCAGCCGCGATAGGGCATGGTCAAGCCGCCGCGCCGCCTCGTCGAGGCTGAGGATGGGCTGGGTTTCGTCCGTCATGGCGACTCACCGCTCTGTCGCGACCGTTAACGCGACTATAAGCCTCTCGCGAGGCGCATCGAAAGCTTGGCCTTGCTTGACCCCCAAGGCGGCGAAGTGCAAAGCCGCCGAAACGCCTGAAAGCTCAAGCCGAATCGGAAGCCCTGAGCATGTCCGCTACCCCGAAATCCATGGCCGACGCCATCCGTGTACTGACCATGGATGCGGTGAACAAGGCCAAGTCCGGCCACCAGGGCATGCCGCTGGGCATGGCCGATGTGGCGACCCAGCTGTGGACCCGGTTCCTGAAATACGATGCGTCGCAGCCGCTCTGGGCCGACCGGGACCGATTCGTGCTGTCCGCCGGTCACGGCTCGATGCTGCTCTACAGCCTGCTGCACCTGACCGGCTTCAAGGCCATGACCATGGCCGAGATCGAGAACTTCCGCCAATGGGGCTCCAAGACCCCTGGCCATCCGGAATACGGCCACACGCCCGGCGTCGAGACCACCACCGGGCCGCTGGGCCAGGGCATCGCCACGGCGGTCGGCATGGCCATGGCCGAGCGGCACCTGGCGGCGCGCTTCGGCGACAAGCTGGTCGACCACCGCACCTGGGTGATCGCCGGCGACGGCTGCCTGATGGAGGGGATCAGCCACGAGGCCATCCACCTGGCCGGCCGCCTGCGCCTGGCCAAGCTTACCGTGCTGTTCGACAATAACGACGTCACCATCGACGGCGCCGCGACCATTTCCGAGACCGGCGACCAGGTCGCGCGCTTCAAGGCGGCCGGCTGGGCGGTGAAGGCGATCGACGGGCACGATGTCGGCCAGATCCGCCGCGCCCTGGCCTGGGCGACCCGGCAGGACCGCCCGACCATGATCGCGTGCAAGACCCTGATCGATAAAGGCGCGGGGCCCAAGGAGGGCGATCCGCACGGCCATGGCTATTCCCTGTTCGACAAGGAGATCGCCGATGCGCGCCAGGCCATGGAATGGTCCTGGGCGCCCTTTGTCATCCCCGACGAGATCGCCAAGCCGTGGAAGGCCGCCGGACGCCGTGGGAGCCGCCCGCGCAAGGCCTGGGAGGCGCGGCTGAAGGCCGATCCGGCGCATGCGGAATTCGAGCGCGCCATACGCGGCGAGCTGCCCAAGGACGCCTTCGTCGATCTCGCCGCCCATATGGACAAGCTGATCGAAAGCCCCAGCGCCAACGCCACCCGCGCCTGGTCGGGCGCGGCGCTGGAGACGCTGATCCCCGCCATCCCCGAAATGATCGGCGGCTCGGCCGACCTGACCGGCTCCAACAACACCATCGTCAAGGGCATGGCGGTGTTCGACCAACCCGACTATGCCGGCCGCTACGTGCATTACGGCATCCGCGAGCACGGCATGGCCGCGGCCATGAACGGCATGGCGGTGCACGGCGGCGTCATCCCCTATTCCGGCACCTTCCTCTGTTTCGCCGACTATAGCCGCGCCGCCATCCGCATCGGGGCGCTGATGGGCGCGCGCGTCATTCACGTCATGACCCACGACTCCATCGGGGTCGGCGAGGACGGCCCGACCCACCAGCCGGTCGAGCACCTGGCCGCGCTCCGCGCCATGCCCAACCTGATGGTCTTCCGCCCCGCCGACGGGATCGAGACCGCCGAGTGCTGGCAGGCGGCGCTGGAGCATCGCGAGACCCCATCGCTCATGGCCCTGTCGCGGCAGAAGACCCCGGCGGTGCGGCTCGCGGCCGCCGACCGCAACCTCTCCGCCCACGGCGCTTATGAACTGGCGCCCGCCCATGGCGAGGCCAGGGTGACGATCTTCGCCTCCGGGACGGAGGTCGCCATCGCCGTGGCCGCGCGCGAAGAGCTGCAAGCCGAGGGCATCGGAACCCGGGTGGTCTCCACCCCATGTTGGGAGCTGTTCGAGACCCAGGCCCTCAGCTACCGGCTGGAGACCATCGGCGGCTCGCCGGTGCGGCTGGCGGTCGAGGCGGGCGTCCGGCAGGGCTGGGAGCGGTTCATCGGCGAGGACGGCGCCTTTATCGGCATGACCGGCTTCGGCGCCAGCGCACCCGCCGAGCGGCTCTATCGCGAGTTCGGCATTACGTCTGAGGCGGTCGCGGCCGAGGCCAAGGCCAAGCTGCGCGCGTGAAGCTTTTGTGAAATCCGGGGCTCTCGGGAACCGTCAACGACCCCCGCGGGCTTGACTTGCCGCCCCCCAGCCGCAAAACCGCCCGCCTAGCTTGAAACGAGGAGACCTCGCCGATGACCGTCCGCGTCGCCATCAACGGCTTCGGCCGCATCGGCCGGCTGGTCCTGCGCTCCATCGTCGAGTACGCCCGCCGCGATATCGAGGTGGTATCGATCAACGACCTGGGCCCGGTGGAGACCAACGCCCACCTGCTGCGCTACGACAGCGTGCACGGCCGTTTCCCCGGCCTGGTCAGCGTCGACGGCGATACGATCGATGTGGGCCTCGGCAAGATCAAGGTCACCGCCCTCCGCGACCCGGCCGAGCTGCCGCACAAGGCGCTCGGCATCGACATCGCGCTGGAGTGCACCGGCCTCTTCACCTCCCGCGACAAGGCCAAGGCCCACCTGGCTGCCGGCGCGAAACGCGTCCTGGTCTCGGCGCCTTGCGACAGCGCCGACCGCACCGTGGTCTTCGGGGTCAATCACGCCGACCTGACCGCGGAGGACCTGGTGGTCTCCAACGGCTCGTGCACCACCAACTGCCTGGCGGCGACCGCCAAGGTGCTGGTGGACAATTTCGGCATCGAGCGCGGCTACATGACCACCGTGCACGCCTATACCGGCGACCAGCCGACCCAGGACACCCTGCACCACGACCTTTATCGTGGTCGCGCGGCGGCCATGTCGATGATCCCCACCTCGACTGGCGCGGCCAAGGCCATCGGCCTGGTCATCCCCGCACTCGTTGGCAAGCTGGACGGCTCGGCCGTACGCGTGCCGACGGCCAATGTCTCCATGGTCGACCTGGTCTTCACCCCTGGCCGTAGCGTGACCAAGGAAGAGATCAACCAAGCCTTCGAGAAGGCGGCGGGCGAGTTGCCCCTGCGCGGCGTGCTGGCGGTGACCAACGAGCCGCTGGTCTCCATCGACCTGAACCATGTCGCGGCGTCGGCCACGGTCGCCCTGCCGCAGACCCAGGTGATCGACGGCGGACTGGCGCGGGTGCTGGCCTGGTACGACAACGAGTGGGGCTTCTCGACCCGCATGGCCGACGTCGCCCTGGCCATGGGCAAGCTGGGCTAGATGAGCTTCCGCACCCTCGACCAGGTCGATCTGCGCGGCAAACGCGTCCTGGTCCGCGAGGACTTCAATGTCCCGATGCAGGACGGCAAGATCACCGACGACACCCGCCTGCGCATGGCGATCCCGACCATTGCGCTGCTGCGCAAGGCCGGGGCCAAGGTCATCCTGATCAGCCATTTCGATCGGCCCAAGGGCAAGCGCGTGCCCTCGATGAGCCTGAAACCGGTCGTCGAGCCGCTGTCGAAGCTGATCGGGACCGAGGTGGGCTTCGCCGGCGACTGCATCGGCGAAGTGGCCGAACGCGCGGTGGGCTTCCTCAAGCCCGGCGGCGTGCTGCTGCTCGAAAACCTGCGCTATCACGCCGGCGAGGAAGCCAATGACGTGAACTTCGCCAAGCAGCTGGCGGTTCTGGGCGACCTCTATGTCAACGACGCCTTTTCCGCCTCGCACCGGGCCCACGCCTCGATCGAGGCCATCGCGCATCTGCTGCCCGCCTATGCCGGCGAGGACATGCGCCGCGAACTGGCGGCGCTGGACGCAGCGCTCGGCCACCCCCAGCGGCCGGTGATGGGCATTGTCGGCGGCTCCAAGGTCTCGACCAAGATCGAGCTTTTGAACCACCTGGTCAGCAAGCTGGACAAGCTGGCCATCGGCGGCGGCATGGCCAATACCTTCCTCTATGCGCAAGGCTGGGAGGTCGGCGCCTCCTATTGCGAGAAGGACCTGGCCGACGAAGCGCGCGGCATCGTCCGCAACGCCGGGCGCAACCACTGCGAACTGCTGCTGCCCATCGACATCGTCGTCGGCGAGAATGCCCAGCCGGGCGCCGCGGCGCGGGTGCGGGGCCTCGGCGAACTGGACGAACACGAGCGCATCCTCGACGCCGGCCCGGAAACGGTCGAGCGACTGAACCACGCGATGGACTCATCCAAGACCCTGATCTGGAACGGCCCGTTGGGCGTCTTCGAGGTGCCGCCCTTCGACAAGGGCACCCTGGCCGCCGCGCGCCACGCGGCGGAACTGGCCAAGGCCGGCAAGCTGGTGGCGGTGGCCGGCGGCGGTGATACGCTGTCGGCCTTGAACGCGGCCGGCGTCTGCGGCGACTTCACCTTCGTCTCCACAGCCGGCGGCGCGTTTCTTGAATGGATGGAAGGAAAGACGCTGCCGGGCGTGGCGGCGCTGCTAGCCTCGAGATAGGGGCGCAAAGGACGGGGGACTAGGATTTGGCGCGGATAACGCTGCGACAGCTACTCGATCACGCCGCCGAGCACGGCTACGGCGTGCCGGCGTTCAACATCAACAATATGGAACAGGGCCTGGCCATCATGGCCGCCGCCGACGCGGTCTCGGCGCCGGTGATCATCCAGGCCAGTCGCGGCGCGCGCGCCTATGCCAACGACATTATGCTGGCGCGGATGATCGACGCCCTCGTGGAGATCTGGCCGCACATTCCGGTCTGCATGCACCAGGACCACGGCGACTGCGAAGCCACCTGCGCCACGGCCATGCAGCACGGCTTCACCTCGGTGATGATGGACGGCTCGCTGATGGCCGATGGCAAGACCCCGGCCAGCTACGACTACAATGTCGCCATCACACGCAAGGTGGTCGAGATGGCCCATTGGGCCGGCGTCTCGGTCGAGGGCGAACTCGGCGTGCTGGGCTCGCTGGAAAGCGGCATGGGCGAGAAGGAAGACGGCCACGGCGCCGAGGGCGTGCTCAGCCACGACCAGCTGCTCACCGATCCCGACCAGGCGGTCGATTTCGTGCGCCGCACCGAGGTCGATGCGCTGGCCATCGCCATGGGCACCTCGCACGGGGCCTATAAGTTCAGCCGCAAGCCGGATGGCGCGGTCCTGGCCATGTCGGTGATCGAGGAGATCCATCGCCGCCTGCCCAACACCCACCTGGTCATGCACGGCTCCTCCTCGGTGCCGCAGGACCTGCAGGACGTGATCAACGCCAATGGCGGCGAGATGCCCCAGACCTGGGGCGTGCCGGTCGAGGAGATCCAGCGCGGCATCCGCAACGGCGTGCGCAAGATCAATATCGACACCGATAACCGCCTGGCCATGACCGGCCAGATCCGCCGGGTGCTCAGCCAGAACCCCGCCGAGTTCGATCCGCGCAAATATCTCAAGCCGGCCATGGAGGCGATGCAGGCCGTCTGCCAGCAAAGATTCGAGGAATTTGGCGCCGCCGGCCACGCCGCCGGTATTAAGGTTCTGCCGACATCGGCCATGGCCAAGCGCTATGCTTCGGGCGCGCTTTCGCCGACATTCGAGCGGACCCTCGAACCGGCGGCCTAGAACGGACTTGAATCGACGATGGATATCGCAGCCCTGAACGCGACCGCCCTGAAGATGGTCGAGCCCGACAAGGGGCTGCTGGCTGCGGACGAATCGACGGGGACCATCCAGAAGCGCTTCGACGCCATCGGAGTTGAGAACACCGAGCCGAACCGGCGCGACTATCGCGAGCTGCTGTTCCGCTCGGCCGAGGCGATGGACTACATCTCCGGCGTCATCCTCTTTCGCGAGACCCTTTATCAGGACGCGGCCGACGGGACGCCGCTGGTCAAGCTGATCGAGCAGGCCGGCGCCGTTCCCGGGATCAAGGTCGATGAAGGCGCCAAGCCCATGGCCGGATTTCCGGGCGAGACCCTGACCGAGGGGCTGGACGGCCTGCCCGACCTCTTGGCCAAGGCCCATGAACGCGGCGCCCGTTTCGCCAAGTGGCGGGCGGTGATTTCGATCCGTCCCGATCTGCCCAGTTGGGGCGCCGTGCACGCCAACGCCCACGCGCTCGCCCGCTACGCCGCGACCTGCCAGGACCAGGGACTGACCCCCATCGTCGAGCCGGAAGTGCTGATGGACGGCGACCACGACATCGAGGTCTGCGAGCGGGTGACGCGCCACGTGCTGCAGACGGTGTTCGCCGAGCTGAACATCCAGCGCGTGGCGCTCGAAGGCATGATCCTGAAGCCCAACATGGTCGTCTCCGGCCTGGACTGTCCGCGCCAGGCCCCGGTCGAGGAGGTCGCGCGCCGCACGGTCGCGGTGCTCAAGGCCTGCGCGCCGGCGGCCGTACCGGGCATCGCCTTCCTTTCGGGCGGCCAGAGCGACGAACAGGCTACCGCCCATCTGGACGCCATGAACAGATTAGGAGGCCTGCCCTGGAAGCTGACCTTCTCCTACGGCCGCGCCCTGCAGCAGGCGCCGCAGGCCGCCTGGGCCGGCCGGCCCGAGAACGTCCCCGCGGCCCAGCGCGCCTTCGCCCACCGCGCCCGCATGAACAGCCTGGCCAGCCTCGGACGCTGGGAAGGCGTTCTCGAGCGGGCGGCCTAGAGCATGTTAGGCGAAAGTGTAGGCGGTTTCGCCGCTCGAACATGCTCTAACCTTATGATTCTAGACCCTTTTTGCCTGGCTCAGATGAGTCCATCTGAACCAGAAAGGGTCTAGGCGCGTGGCCGGCTGCCGACTCTACCTCATCACCCCGCCCGCCCTCGACGACCTGGCCGCCTTCCGCGAGATCCTGGCCCGCACGCTGGACGCCGGCGACGTGGCCGCCCTGCAGATCCGGCTGAAGGGCGCGAGCGAGGACGCCATCGCTGGCGCCTGCGCCGCCATCCTGCCCATCGCCCAGCCTCACGACGTCGCCGTCATCCTGAACGACCGGCCCGACCTCGCCGCCCGCTTCGGCTGCGACGGCGTCCATATCGGCCAGTCGGACGGAACCTATGCCCAGGCCCGCGCCGCCGTCGGCCCCAACCGCATGGTCGGCGTCACCTGCCACGACAGCCGTCACCTGGCCATGGACGCCGCCGAGGCCGGGGCCGACTACGTCGCTTTCGGGGCCTTTTTCGATACCGCCACCAAGGCCACGACCGCCCGTCCCGATCTCGAACTGCTCACCGACTGGCAGGAGATCATGACCATCCCGTGCGTCGCCATCGGCGGCATCACGGTGGAAAACTGCCCACCCCTCATCGCCGCCGGCGCCGACTTCCTCGCCGTCTCCGCGGGCGTCTGGAGCTATGCGGAGGGGCCCGCGGCGGCCGTGCGCGCGTTCAACGCCGCCTTCCGCTAGAGCGGGCCCTAGGAAAAGTGCGAAGCGGTTTTCCGCCCGCAACCCTTAGGAATCGATCACGTTCATGATTTTGGATTCAATCCAAATCATCGTGATCTAGTGGAAGACGCCTAGGTCACGCGACTCGGCGATGAACCGCGCCCGCCACGCATCGGTCAGTGCGTCCCGCTGAATCCGTTCGGGACCGACCTGCGCCATATCGACCTTCGGTGTTTCGGAAAGACCGACCAGGCGCCCGACGGCCTCGGCCGCCGCCTGGGGAGACTGCATCACCTGCTCGTAGTCGAGCTTCAGAACCGGCAGGCCGTTGCTGGCGAAATAATAGCGCCAGCGGGCCTGGGCTCTCGCTAACAGGGCCAGGATGGAAGCGATCTCGTCGCGCCGATAGATCGGCTCGGCCTGCGCGGTGATCGACGCGACCCACTGTCCGGTCTGGCGGGCCCGGGCCAGAGACAAGGCCTGACCGAGCATATCCTGGCGTTCGAGATAGACGAACGACAGTGACGGCAGCCGTTCGGCCCATCGCGTCGCTTTCACCTCGTCGAACTGGTGACTGAAGATCTTGAAGCCGTAGACCCCGTTTGGGGTCGCCCCCAGGCGCGGAATCTGCGCCAGCTGCCCCTCCGGATCGAGCGGGTAGTCGCTGACCCCGCGTCCATGGCGCAGCGTATTGGCGTCGAAATATTCGGACGGATCGCCCAGCAGCCCGGTCGAACTCAGCAGCCGGCACAGAAAGACGCTGCCCGATCTCCGTTCCGTGCAAATGGCGTAGCCGCGCATGGTCGCAGACTAGAGTCGCCGTCCGAGGCCCACAAGCACGACCGAGGCCCGCCTTGCCTTCCAGGGGCGCGCTCGATAGGGTCCGCGCCCTCAAACCCGCCCCGAAAAAGACCCCTGCGCATGAAGATCAATGGCAACGCCATCAAGCCCGGCAATGTGATCGAGCATGACAAGAGCCTGTGGGTCGCGGTGAAGACCGCCCATGTCAAACCCGGCAAGGGCGGCGCCTTCGCCCAGGTCGAGCTGAAGAACCTGCTCGACGGCCGGAAGCTGAACGAACGCTTCCGCTCCTCCGACACCGTCGAGCGCGTAACCCTGGAGCAGAAGGAATTCCAGTTCCTCTACGCCCAGGACGAGATGCTGGTCTTCATGGACGCCAAGAATTACGAGCAGATCGAGCTGCACAGGGACTTCGTCGGCGAGGAGCGCATCCAGTTCCTGCAGGACGGCATGGAGGTGACCGTGGAGTTCCACGAGGACCGCCCCATCGGCATCGAGCTGCCGGACACCGTCGTGCTCGAAATCGTCGAGGCCGACGGCGTGGTCAAGGGCCAGACCGCGTCCTCGTCCTACAAGCCCGCCAAGGCGTCCAACGGCATGCGCATCATGATCCCGCCCTATATGGGCACCGGCGAGCGGGTGCTGGTTTCCACGGAGACGGGCGAGTACATGCGCCGCGCGGACTGACCGCGTGACCACGCCTTCCGCCCTCATCAAGGTGATGTCCGACGCCGTGCGCAAGGCCGCGCGCGGCCTGACCCGCGACTTCGGCGAAGTGGCCGAGCTGCAGGTGTCCAAGAAGGGGCCCGCCGACTACGTCTCCGCCGCCGACATCAAGTCCGAGCAGGTGATGTTCGAGGCCCTGGCCGCCGCCCGGCCCGGCTACGGCTTCCTTGGCGAGGAGCGCGGGCTGATCCCCGGCACGGACAAGACCCATACCTGGATCGTCGATCCGCTCGACGGCACCACCAACTTCCTGCACGCCATCCCGCACTTCGCCATCACCGTGGCCCTGGAGCGCGAGGGCCAGGTCGTCGCCGGCGTCACCTACAATCCGATCACCAACGAGCATTTCTGGACCGAGAAGGGCCGCGGCGCCTTCCTGAACGACAAGCGCATCCGCGTGGCGGCCCGGCGCGAGCTGGGCGAGACGGTGCTGGCCACCGGCATCCCCTTCATGGGCGTTCCCGGCCACGCGACCTTCCTGAAGGAGCTGCACCAGATCGCCAACCGCGTCTCCGGCGTGCGCCGCTTCGGCTCGGCGGCGCTGGATCTGGCCTATGTCGCGGCCGGACGGTTCGACGGCTACTGGGAGCGCGGCCCGAGCAAGTGGGACGTGGCGGCGGGCACGCTGCTGGTCACCGAGGCCGGCGGCATGGTCAGCGACGCCGACGGCGGCGCCGACCCGCTGAACAACCACTCCATCCTGGCGTCCAACGCCGAACTGCACCCGCTGATCCTGCAGAAGCTCCGGGCCGCGGCTTGAGCCACCTTGCCTTCACGCCGTCCCGTCGTGTATAGCCGCCCACCTTTCCGATCACACCGGCGCCCGAGACGATGAAACAGGACACCCATCCCGACTACCACTTCATCACCGTGGTGATGACCGATGGGACCAGCTATCGGACCCGCTCGACCTACGGCAAGCCGGACGCGACGCTGAACCTCGACGTCGATCCGAAGACCCATCCGGCGTGGACCGGCGGCAACCAGGCCCTGCTCGATCGCGGCGGCCGCGTGTCGCGCTTCAATTCGAAGTACGGCGGCTTCATGAAGAAGTAAGAGCGGCTCGCTAGCGGCCGAAGGCCGCCTGCAGCTTCTCGAGCTGGGACAGGACCGGGTGAGGCTGTTCGCTCTCGCCGGCGTCCAGATACATGCGCCGGTCCAGGTGCAGCACGCGCTCGTAGAGGCGTTCCGACCGCACCAGCAGCGTCTTCAATCCCATCGGCATGTCGCCGGCGGTCTCACCGGACAGCGCGCGTTCGCCGCCCAGCCGATAGCGGGCGTCGCAGGCCTTCAAGGGATCCATCTCGCCCTCGCGCACCGCGCGTTGCACCAGCAGCCACGAGGCCACCTGCATCAGCCGCGTGGTCAGCCGCATGCTTTCGCTGGCGTAGCCCAGCGCCGCGCGGCGATCGAGCGACTTGGACTCCTGCCGTCCGGGCCCGTCCAGATAGGTCGCGGTCTCTTCGACCAGCGTCATGCCTTCCTGGAAGGTGCGGTCGAAAAGCTCCGACTGGGCGAAGTCCTTGACCACGCCCGCCCGCCACTGGCCCGCCTCGGGCGAGGGTTCAGCACCCCATTCGCTCATGTCTTGGGCCTCTCAGGCTAACCGGGAAACGTCACGTCGCAACACAGGGGAACTGCAACCCCCATGCCAAGACGCGCGCGAACCGCCAAGCTACGCGGTCTAGGTTTCTATCGTTTGAAGAAGGCGTCGGCCGCGGCGCGTTTCGCGTCTTTATTCACAAGTTGCGTGCGCGTGCGTTCGATCTCGGCCTGCAGCTGCTCGATGCGCTCGTTCAGCTCCTCGGCGGAATAGAGATCCAGGTCCTCGCGACTGGCGTCGATCAGGGCCTGACCGCGCATTTTTCGCGGCGGCGGCGGTTCTTCCATCATCGGCCCGGCCTTCTTGCCTGTTGCTCGGTGGCGATTGTCGTCTATCTGACCTTCGCCGGCCAACCGACGCAAGCCTTGGGAGCCAGACTATGATCCCCAACGAAATGACCGCCATCGCCATCGAAGGCGGCAAGGGCCTGGCCGAGGCGCTGAAACCGGTGCGGATCGCGACGCCAAAGCCCGGTCCGGGACAGATCCTGATCAAGGTCGGGGCGGCCGGGGTGAACCGCCCGGACATCGCCCAGCGCATGGGCTTCTATCCGCCGCCGCCGGGCGCGCCGGAGACCATGGGCCTTGAAGTGGCCGGCGAGGTCGTGGGCCTCGGCGACGGCGCGCCGCGCTGGCATATCGGTGACACGGTGACCGCGCTCCTGGGCGGCGGCGGCTACGCCGAATACGCCGTGGTCGATGCGCGCCACGCCCTGCCCATGTCAGCGGGCTTCAGCGTGGTCGAGGCCGCCGGCCTGCCCGAAACCGTCTTCACCGTCTTCGCCAATGTGTTCGAGGGCGGCGGTTTGAAAGCCGGCGAGACGCTGCTGGTGCACGGCGCGACCTCGGGGATCGGGGTCACCGCCATCCAGATGGCCAAGGCCGCCGGGGCGCGCGTGATCGCCACCAGCCGCGGCGCCCACAAGGCCGCTCAGGCCCTGGCCCTCGGCGCCGACATCTCGGTGGACGCCTCGGCCGACGACTTCGCCGCCATCGCCAAGGCCGAGGGCGGCGTCGATGTCATCCTCGACATGGTCGGCGGCGACTACATCGCCCGCGACATCGACGCCATCAACACCGGCGGACGCCTGGTGATGATCGCCGCCCAGGCCGGGGCCAATGTGGAGATCAACCTCGGCCGCATCATGCAAAAGCGCATGGTGCTGACCGGCTCGACCCTGCGGCCGCGCAACGCCGACGAAAAGGCGCGGCTGGCCGCCGCCATCGAGGCCAAGGTCTGGCCCTGGATCGAGGCGGGCAAGCTGAAAACCATCGTCGATGCGACCTTCCCGCTCGCCGAAGCCGCCAAGGCCCACGCCCGGATCGAGGACAACCACCACCTGGGCAAGGTGATGCTGGTGGTGTGACGAGGAGCCCGCCTTCTTGATCCTCCCCTGTAGGGGGAGGTGGACCGCGTGCAACGCGGTGGAGGGGTGCGATGCCGGCCGCGCCCGTTTCCGGATCGACACA
>CALAEG010000267.1 GCA_937890965.1 uncultured Caulobacteraceae bacterium
GGGTGGAGAGCCGCCATTCATGCGGCCAGGATGCGCCTTAGATTTCGACTTGGCTGCCCAGTTCGATCACTCGGTTCACCGGCAGGTGGAAGGTGGTCATCGGCGTGGCGGCGATGCGCGACATGGCGGCGAATAGCTGCTCGCGCCACAGCACCATGCCCGGCCGCCGGGACGGCAGGACGATCTGGCGGCTAAGGAAATAGGTGGTGGTCATCGGATCGATGCGCTCGCCGGCCTCCTCGGTGAGCAGATTGAGCGCGCCCGGCACGCTGGGCTCCTGCATAAAGCCGTAGCGGATCCGCACCCGCGCCAGGCCTTCGCCGATCTCGGTCAGCTCGATGCGGCGGTCGACGCCGATGGTCGGGGTCAGGGCGGTCTCGACAGTGACCAGATAGACCCGCTCGTGCAGCACGTGATTGTGCTTGAGATTGTGCAGCAGAGCCGGCGGCACGCCCTCCTCGCTGCTGGTCAGGTAGACGGCCAGCCCCGGCACCCGGGTGGCCTTTGCGGCGGTGGCCAGGAAGGCGTCGGTGGGCAGGGCGTTGGCTTCGAGGTCGGCCTTGATCAGCGTGCGGCCCTTGCGCCAGGTGGCGAAGAGGGTGACCAGCACGATGGCGACGCTGGCCGGCAGCCAGCCGCCTGCGGCGAACTTGGTCGCCGAGGCGGCGAACAGGCCGAGGTCGAACAGCAGCAGGACGCCGTAAAGCGGGATCGCCCACAGCCGGTTCCAGCGCCAGATGCGGAAGATCACATAGCCGATCATCAGGGTAGTGAGCACCATGGTGGCGGTCACCGCCAGGCCGAAGGCGGCGGCCAAGCGCGAGGAGCTGCCAAAGCCCAGCACCAGGCCGACCACCGCCACGAACAGGACGGCGTTGACCATCGGCACATAGATCTGCCCCACCGAGGCGCCGGAGGTGTGCAGGATGCGCAGGCGCGGCGCATAGCCCAGCCGCACCGCCTGCTGGGTCACCGAGAAGGCGCCGCTGATGATCGACTGGCTGGCGATCACCGTCGCCGCCGAGGCCAGCACGATCAGCGGGATCAGCGCCCAGGCCGGCGCCATCAGGTAGAAGGGCGAGTCGATCGCCGCCGGTGTGCTCAGCACCAGGGCCGATTGGCCGGCGTAGCAGAGCATCAGCGCCGGCAGCGCCAGGCCCAGCCAGGAGCGGGAGATCGGCCGGCGCCCGAAATGGCCCATGTCGGCGTAGAGCGCCTCGGCGCCGGTGATCGCCAGCACCACCGTGCCTAGGGTGAAGAAGGCGCGGATCGGATCCTGCACCAAGAAGCCCAGGGCGTAGAGCGGGCTGATCGCCTTCAGCACGATCGGGTTGGCCGCCACCTGCAGCCCTCCCAACACCGCGATGACCACGAACCACAGCGCCATCACCGGCCCGAACAGGGTCCCCAGCGAGCCCGTGCCGCGCCGCTGCAGCAGAAAGAGGCCGGCGACGATCACCAGGGTCAGCGGCAAGATGGCCTGGGTGAGCCGCGCCTCGATCAGGGTCAGCCCTTCCACCGCCGACAGGATCGAGATCGCCGGCGTTAGCATGGCGTCGCCGTAGAATAGCGCCGTGGCCAGCAGCGCGGCGGCGGCGATGGCCGGCAGCACCGGCGATTTCGGGGTGATCCGCTGGATCAGGGCCAAAAGGGCGAAACTGCCGCCCTCGCCGCGGTTGTCGGCGCGCATGGTCACCGAGACGTACTTGACTGTCACCACCAGGATCAGCGCCCACAGCAGCATGGAGAGCACGGCCAGGACATGCGGCTGGTCCACCGGCAGCCGGTGGCGGCCGATGAAGCTTTCCCGGAAAGCATAGAGCGGGCTGGTACCGATATCCCCGAACACCACCCCGGTGGCGGCCAGCGCCAGCCGCCATGTCCCGCGACCTGGGGTCATCAGTTGGTCCTAGGGTTAGTGGAATCGCGCGCGCCACTGAACACGGGCGGAACCAGCATCGCAACCCAGGCCGTCGGGCTAAGGCATGAAAACAACAGCGGTCGTCTTCGTCTGGGATCGACCGCCGACACCGGGCTGCCGAAAATAGACGCTACGAGTTTCCGGATTGGGTCAAACCCCGTCGCCGCGTTTGTGCCGGAGTGGGTGGGAACCGGTCAATGGGCCGCCTACCTTGGAGGTAGGATCAACGACTAACGGCTTGTCCATCTAACGACCGAGCGCGGACAAGGGTCGATCGCCCTCCCCTCGCGTCCGGCGCGCCATCGATTGGCGGACACGCCGGTCGGCAAGAGTCATTGGTCGGATTGGGGGAAAACGATGTCCAGTATCTTCCCTGCATTTGTCAGGCGGCTGTAGCTCAACTCAGGCAACCTATTCATGATCGCCTCAAGCAGCTGCGCCCCGTCGACTTCAGGGGGCGGAGGCTCACCGAAAAGGTTCAGCCACAACGCAGACGCCTCCTCGTGCAGCTGATCGCAATTGACTGGCATAGACACTCAGCGGTCCGCGTCACTTCTTGTTCCACGGGGAGCATGCGAGGGCGTTTGGATCCCGGTCCGAAAGCGGACCTCTCAGGCGTGTGTCCGTCAGACGACCGTCGATGTGGACACATTGCCGGACAATCTTGTCCGCGCGATCGAACGAGTCCGTGCCGCCATCGATTTCCGGACAGCGGACCTTCGGAAGGACTGGGGTGGGTGGAAAGCGGCC
>CALAEG010000268.1 GCA_937890965.1 uncultured Caulobacteraceae bacterium
AAGGGCAAACCGAATGGCTGATCCGACCTCCGGGACGCTGCCCGACCGTCTCTCCGTCAATCCGAAGAGCCCGTTCTACGATGAGGCCCTGCTGGCGCGCGGCATCGGCATCCGCTTCAAGGGCGCCGAGAAGACCAATGTCGAGGAATACTGCGTCAGCGAGGCCTGGGTCCGCGTCAGCGTCGGAACCACCAAGGACCGCCGTGGCGACCCTCTGACCATGAAGCTGCAAGGCGAGGTCGAACCCTATTTCAGGGATGTGGTTGATGGTCCTTCTCCCCTTGCGGGAGAAGGTGTCAGCGAAGCTGACGGATGAGGGGTCGCGCGGCGCTTTCCGGGTAGCGGAAGGGCGCGGCGAGGGGAGCAAAACCCCTCATCCGACCCCTTCGGGGCCACCTTCTCCCGCAAGGGGAGAAGGGCGCCCTACGGCTCCAGCGAACCTGTGATCGAGGCCCGCTGGGACAGTTCGATCCAGTTGCCGTCCGGGTCGCGGATCATCGAGATGCGCGCGGTCTGGCCCAGGGTCACCGGGGCGCGGCCCTCGCCAGCGCCGTGGGCCAGGGCGTAGGCGTGCTCCGCGTCCACCTTGTGGATCTGGAAGGTGATGTAGCGCCAGCCGAAGCCGCCGATCTGGGCGTCCGATGGCGCGTCGTCGGACTGGTCCAGCAGGATAATGCTGTCGCCGGCGCGGAAGGCCGCGTCCGCACCCTCCACCTTCTCCTCGGCGAGCCCCAGCGCCCTGCCATAGAAGGCCCGGTGGGCGTCCAGGTCGCGCACGGCCAGGCGCACGCCGATCTTCTCGACGCCGAAGGTCCCCGGGGGGACCAGGCTGACGCGGTTGCCTTCCGGATCCTTCAGCGCCTTCGGTGCGTCCAGGCCCTCGCGGGCGACTAGCAGCTCCTGGTAGCCGGTCGGCGGCGCATCGGGCCTGGGTTCGAGCGAATTGTTGATCTTCAGCACCGAGCCGTGGATGTCGTGCCGATGTTGGCGCAGCCCTGGTCCCAGCGGCAGCACATGGTCGAACTTCGCCCCGACCTCGTCCTGCCAGAAGCGCAGGGCCGGCTCGGTGTCGCGGACATAGACGCCGATATCGAGATGCTGTTTGGCCAGGTTCATACGCGCGGCGCCGGCGCCTGCAGAAACTCCAGCACGTAGCCGTCCGGGTCCTTGGCCAGGCCGACGATCGCGCCGCCCAGCGTCTCGATCGGCGTCGCCTCGCGGGTGATCTCCAGGCCGGCGGCGCGGATCTTGTCGGTCATCGCCTTCGGGTCGGTGACGTAGAAGACCAGCTTGACCGGGTTGTCCTTGTAGTTGCGCGCCGAGCCGTCGGTGTAGTGCATCAGCACCACCGCGTTGCGGCCTTCGTGGGCCACGACCACTTCGTCCATGTAGTCGAGCTTGAAGGTCTGCATGGCCTGCATGCCGAGCACGCGGGTGTAGAAGTCGACCGAGCGCTCCATGTCGCTCACGCCGATGCCGACGGCGCCCAGATAGTCCGGTGAACGGGCCAAGTCAGTCACTCCCCAAGTCGTTGATTTTCTTCCATTCGTCAGCCGTGACCGGCTGCACCGAAAGCCTCGAGTTCTTCACCAGCACCATGTTGGCGAAGGCGGGATCGGCCCTGATCCCGGCCAGTGTCACCGGCCGCTTCAGCGGCTTGTCGGCCGCAAGGTCGACGGCCACGAACGCGCCGCTGGCGTCCGTCGGATCCGGATAGGCTTGGCGCGTCACCGTGCTCATGCCGACCACCGCCTTCTGGTCGCCCGAGTGGTAGAAGAGGACCTTGTCTCCCGTTTTCATCGCCTTCAGGTGCGCCTTGGCCTGATGGTTACGGACGCCGGTCCAGGCGTCGTCGCCCGCCCTGGCGTGGGCGTCCCACGACCAGGTCTCCGGTTCGGACTTCACGAGCCAGTACGCCATGCCGGCACACTTAGCGGCGCCGCGGCGGTCCCGGCAAGTCGCGCCGATCGCGTTTGCCGCTGCGTCGGCCCGCCGCTAACGTGATTTCTTTTTCGAGAGATTGGAGAGAGCGAGATGACAGGACGTTTGGCCGGCAAGGTCGCGATCATCACCGGCGCCAGCCGGGGCCTGGGCGAATATTGCGCCGTTGGATATGCGCGCGAAGGCGCCAAGGTGGTCATCGCCGCGCGCACGGAGACGGAGACCGATCCGCGCCTGCCCGGCACCATCCATCACACCGCCGAACTGGTGAAGGCGGCCGGCGGCGAGGCCCTGCCGGTGGTTTGTAACGTCGGCGACATGGAGTCGGTCGAGGCCATGGTCGCCAAGGTGCTGGACCACTGGGGCCGGATCGACATCCTGATGACCAATGCGGCGGTGCAGCCGCAGGGGCTGATCTCGACCATCAAGCCCAAGTCCTGGGAGCTGGAATTCAACATCAACGTCCACGGGCCGTTCCGCTGCATCCGCGCGGCCCTGCCGGCCATGCAGGCGGCCAAGAGCGGCAATATCATCAACATCTCGTCGGTGGCGGCCTTCGGCGGATCGCACTATGGCGCGACCAAGCGGGCGATCGAGGCCATGACCATCGGCCTGGCGCGAGAGCTGAAGGACGATGGCATCACGGTCAACGCCATGCGCCCGGTGGGCGGCATCGAGACGCCTGGCCTGATGTTCGGCCGCCCCGCCTCGCGCCCCGCCGGCGCGCCCGGACCCGCTCCCGGCGCGGCGCGTCCCGGCCTGCCCAAGCCCGACTCCTATGTCGAGGCGGCCATCCTGCTGGCCCTGCAGACCCCCGACAGCTTCACCGGCCAGGTCTTCAACGACGCCCAGTTGATCGAAAAGCTCTCCGACGAGGCGACGAAGCGGAAGTACCGCGAAACCAACCCGGAAAACTGGGTCAAGGCGATGACGGTCTAAAGCCAAGGCCGCGCAGGCAAACCCTCCGGATTAGAGTGGCTCAACTCGCCAATAAGGTGCTGGCGATCCGCTCGCGGGTG
>CALAEG010000269.1 GCA_937890965.1 uncultured Caulobacteraceae bacterium
CAAGAGCCCCGCCGAACGGCTCGCCCGCCAGCCCGACGATCCCCAGCGCATCTTCGACCACGCCCAGAGCGTCTACTGGCTGGGCGACATCGCCCAGCGCCGCGGCCAGCTGGAGGAGGCCCAGGCCCAGTTCCAGACCTACAAGCAGCTCGCCGATCGTCTGGTGGCGCTCGATTCGACCCACGACGCCTGGCGCGCCGAGGCGGCATACGCCGACTACGATCTCGGCGTGGTGCTCCTGGGACGCCATCACGCCGACCAGGCCGTGGCCGCCTTCTCAGGCGCGCTGCAGATCATGCAGGCCAGGGCGCTGGCCGCGCCGCAGGATCGCGACCGTCAATGGGACCTGGCTCAGATCCATGCCTGGATCGCCGATACTGAACTCGCCCGCGGCCGACTGGACGCCGCCATGGACCATCGCCTGACCGAGCGGGCGATCTACGACGCCATGCTCGCCCTACACCCGGCCGACGCCGCCGCGGCCTCTTCCCATGTCGTCAACCGGCTGAAAGTCGCGGCCATTCTGATGGCCCAGCGCCAGCCCGCCGCCGCCCTGCGCGAACTGACCCAGGCGGCCTCGGAGATCGAGCCGCTGATGACCGCCCAGCCCGACGTGGTCGACAATCGCGAGGAAGCCTCCAAGATCGACATCCTGCTGGCCAGGGCGCGTCTGGCGCAGCACGATCCGGACGCGGCAAGCGCGGCGGCCGGTCAGGCAGTAAGCCTCGCCGAGGCCCTGGTTGGCAAGGATCCCACGGTCGTGGACTGGCAGGGGCCGCTGCTGGGCTCGGCGCGCATCGTCGCGATCCAGGCCGCCGCGGACCAGGCGCGAGACGCCGACGCCCGTCGCCTCGCCCTGCAACCGGCCGTCGGCGAAGCCGCGCGACTCTCCGGCCTGGTCCAGGCGCTTCCGCATGACCGGGACATGGCGCACGCCGCGGCCGAGGCCGACCTTCTGGCCGGAGATGATCTGAACGCCGCCAGCCGCGTGGACCAGGCGCGCGCGGCGTGGACGGCCGGCGTGCAGATCCTGCGGCGCGCCCAGGCCGACGGTCCCGACCCACTTGACGCCGACAGCCAAGCCGTCATGGTCAAGGCTGAAGCGCGGCTCGCCTCGTCGAATACGTCGCGCCGCTAGGCGGCCGCGCCAGGAATTCAGTATCGAGACCGGTTTTTGTTCCGCGTTCGCTCGAATTTTCAACTGGACTGGGGACTTCATGGCCAGGACATCAAAAAATAGAATCGTGAGCGCCGAGCCTATAAATATCACATTCAAACCAGCTAATTCCAGAAATGCGTTCTTTAAGGGTTCCAATAATATCCACCCGAAAGGACACATCTGGCTCACTCACTATAATACCGGATATGTACAACTTACCTTCGTTCTTCCGCCTAGCGGAGATTATACTTTCGACTCAACAAATAACGGCGCTTCTGCGATTTCCATAAGTACGGAATCAAACCAGGCTATTAACCCACCTCAGGGGACTTTTTCAGCGCCAACCCTCTCTCCGGACCGCTTGACGCTGCAAATTACTGTATACAGCATGGATTCAGCAAAGTATTTCTACGTACTCAATATACAATACAAAGGGGGGCAACCGTTTCCAATCAGCGATCCGATCATCGTCAACCGATGACCGCACGGGTCCTAACGACCAGGGCGACCGAGCTCAGGTTCGCAGTCCCGGCGGCGGCGCTGGTCTTCGCCCTCGGCCTTTTCGGCTGCTCGCCAACGGACGGCAATGTCGTGGCCAGCGGAACGCCGAGCGCTACGTCAAGCGCCGAGGCCGTTTCCTCCAGCAGCCCGCCCGCCAATCCGGCCGCCCAGGACGTAGCGCTGGAGGATGACGGCGGCACCTATCGAATCCCCGTCCTGATCAATAGCGCGATCGATCTGAGGTTCACCATCGATAGCGGCGCTTCCGACGTCAGCATACCGGCCGACATCGTCGCCAAGCTGGTCCAGTCCGGGACCGTCACCCAACAGGACTTTATCGGCAAACAGAGTTTCGAGCTCGCCGACGGATCGACCGTCCCGTCGGCCCTGTTCAGGATCAGGAGCCTGAAGGTCGGCAACCTCGAACTGCAGAATGTCACCGCCACCCTGGGCAATGCGAAGAGCGAGCCACTGCTGGGACAGAGTTTCCTGTCGCGGTTGTCGTCCTGGTCGATCGACAATCAGCACCACGCCCTGGTCTTGAACGCCGCGACCAATGACAGCACGGGGTTGCCCGCGGCCGAGCCTGGCTTTGTCATGTCGGGCCCGCACGGCGGCGACGTGCAGACGGACACCGGTCCCGCGGACTCCGCCGACAACGGCGGCGCCGCGCAGTCGAGCGCCAATTAACCGCCGCGACGATCCAGGCGTCATGACCTACACGATCGCGATCTCGGGAACCTCGGGCTCGGGAAAGACCTCTCTGGCGCGCCGAGCGAGCCACGGCGCGTCAGCCGTTGGTCAACCGGCGATTTCCTTGGCCGGCTCGTCGATCCCCAGTGCATGCCGAAGGGATCGGTGAGCGTTCAATCCGCCGCAAACACTCCCGGCAATCCTCGATACCGGCCGGCCGCGTCCATCCCGTAGCCGATGAGGAAGCGGTCGGGGGCGGGCCAGGCGGTGAAGTCGGGTTCGCGGGCGCGGGCTTGCGGCCAGGGCTTGGCGGCGAAGACCACCGAGAGCACTTCGCGGGCGCCGGCCTCGGTCGCCATGCGCGCTGCCTCGGCCAGGGAGAGGCCGGACTCGATGACATCGTCGATCAGCAGCGCCTGGCGGCCGTCGAGCGGCCGCTGCAACGAAGCGTGAAGCTCGACGCGGCCAAGGCTCTGGCGGCCGTCGGCATAGGAGGAGAGCCAGAGCGCGTCGAACAGGGGATGGCGGCCCTTTAGCGCCAGGGCCCGCATCAGGTCGGCGACGAACCAGATCCCTCCGGTGAGCAGGCAGATGGCGACCGTCTCGTCGGCGATGCGGGGCGCGATCTGGGCGGCCAGGGCCTCGACGCGGCGCGCGACGTCTTCGGCCGACAACAGCTGGGTGAACCCCTCGACCCGAAGGTCAGCCATTGGGGTGAAGGGCGTAGGGCGAGCTCTGCGGCAGGGGGGTGGCGTTCTGCACCGGCCCGGGGGGAAGCGCCGCCGGCGGCGCGTCGGCCGCGGGGCGCAAGGTCATGACGGCGGCGGTGCGATTGACCGGCGCGGCGGCCTTGGGCTTGGCGCGTTTCGGCGCGTCGAGCACGAAGGTGATGTCGACATTGGCGGCGCTGGCGGGGGGATCGACCACGTCGACCAGGAAGTGCCGCGCCTCGCCCGGCGGGATCTGCGCGCCGTCCGGGTCGGCGATCTTGACCGCGACCGGACGGCCGGAGGCGTCCAGTACGCTGATGCGCAGCGGCGGCGCGACCACGGCGCGGTCGCGCACATTGCGTAGCGCTCCGCTGACCGCCAGCACGGCGTGGCCGTCCTTCAACGCCGGCTGGGCGTGCTGGCCCTCGATCGTCAGGCCGACCAGGTTCACCGGCAACCCGGCCATGGCATAGGCGCCGGCCGCCCGCGGCCAGATCGTCGAAATGTCCTGCCGCATCAGCACGGCCAGGCCGAGCAGGAAGATGAAACCGGCCACCAGGCCCGCCCAGACCACGCCGCTGGTCGCCGCCTCACGCACCTTTTCCTTGGTCTGGGCCTGGGCGCGGAAGACCTTGGGCAGCGCTTCGGCGGGCAGGTCGCGCAGCATGGCCGCGCCCGGGTCGGGCGTCGGCTTGGGCTCCTGCGCGGAGGCGCCGATTTCCGGCTGATCGGTGAGTTCGAGCGGGGCCTCGGCCTTGGCTGTCCAGCGCACGCCGCAGGCGCCGCAACGCACGGAGCGTCCGGCTTCACCCAGGCGCTCATCCTCCACAAAATAGCGGGTGGCGCAGTCGGGACAGGTCAGTATCATGGCCGGCGAATCGGATGCATGCGCGCCCTCCGCAACGAGGTCGCCGATTTCGGCCCCCATGTCCAGAACCGCCGACGTCCGTCCACCCTTGAGTGAATTGGTTGAGCCGCCGGAGCCCGATGCGGGACCGGTAGTCAGCTTCGAGGGCGTCGGTCTGGGCTATGGCGGCGGACCGGAAATCCTCAAGGACCTGAATTTCGATCTGGAGCCCGGCTCCTTCCATTTCATCACCGGCGCCTCGGGGGCGGGCAAAACCTCGCTTTTGCGCATGATCCAGATGGCGCTTCGGCCCACGCGCGGCGCCATCACCCTGTTCGGGCGCGACACCACCAGTCTCCAGCGCGCTGAATTGCCGCTGCTGAGGCGGCGGATCGGCATGGTCTTCCACGACCGCCGGCTGCTCGACCACCTGGACGCCTTCGACAACGCCGCCCTGCCGCTTCGCCTCGCCGGCGCCCGATTGCCCGATTATCAGGCCGACGTGGCCGAGCTTCTGGCCTGGGTGGGCTTGGGAGAGCGGATGAATTCGACCCCGCCGCAGCTCTCGGGCGGCGAACAGCAGCGCCTGGCCATAGCCCGCGCCGTGGTCGGTCGGCCGGACCTGTTGATCGCCGACGAGCCCACCGGCGACGTCGATCACGAAATGGCGATCCGCATCCTGCGCCTGTTCGTCGAGTTGAACCGGCTGGGCACCACGGTCCTGATCGCCACCCACGACGACGACCTGGTGGCGCGGTCCGGGCGTCCGGTCATGCATATCGAGGGCGGCAGCCTACGCCGCATCTCCAGCCGCGGCGCCGTCGCTTGAGCGGCCCCGCGCCGATTTCGCGCCGGCCGCCGGCGCCGCTGCTGCCGGCCGAGGACGCCCGCGACGGGGCCCTGGTCTTCGTGGTCACCATTCTCTGCTTCATCGCCTGCCTGGCCCTGGTCTCGGCCCTGGCCGCCAACCGCACGGCGCACGGCTGGCGCACCGAGCTGAAAGGCTCGGCCACCGTGGTGGTGCGTCCCGGACCCAACGAGACCCCGGACGCCGCCGCCGCCCGGGCGGCCGATGCGCTCGCCGGCGTGCGCGGCGTCGGCGAGGTCGAGGCGCTCGAAAAGGAAAAGGCCGAGGCCCTGCTCGAACCCTGGCTGGGCAAAGACCTGCCGGAGGACCTGGCCATACCGCGCCTGGTCACGGTCGAACTCGACGCCAAGCATCCCGCCAGCGCCGCATCCATGGAGGCGGCGCTGCAGGCCGCCCAGGTCGACGCCACCGTCGACGACCACAGCCTGTGGCTGAAGGACATATTGCGCGCCGGCCTCTTGGCCCAGAGCGCCGCCATCGCTGTCGCGGCCCTGATCGTCGCCGCCGCCGCCGCGGTCATCGCCTTCGCCACCCGCGCGGGCCTGCAGGCGCGCGGCGACCTGGTCAGTGTGCTGCACCTGGCGGGGGCCGAGGACGGCTTCATCGCCGCCCTCTTTCAGCTCCGCTTCGGGCGGATGGCGGCCATCGCCGGGCTGATGGGCGCGGGCGCGGCGGCGATCGTCGCCGGCCTTTTCCGGCTGATCGGTGGCGAGGCCGGACTGATGCCGGTGCTGCCGATCGCCTGGAGCGATCTTCTGCCGCTGCTGGCCTGCCCGATCGCCGCCGGCGCGGTGGCGGCGATCTCGGCGCGGACCACGGCGCTGTCACTGCTCAAGGAGATGACGTGAGGAGCGCCGCGATCCTCCTGCTGGTCGTGGTGCTGTGGGCGGTGGGCCTGTGGGCCTTCTCGGTGCGCGTCGACCAGTCGACGCCGCCCGCGGACCCCGCGCCCGCCGACGCAGTTGTGGCGCTCACCGGCTCGTCCAATGCGCGGATCACCGCGGCGATGAAGCTGCTCGAGGACGGCAAGGCGACGCGGATGCTGGTCTCCGGCGTCAATCCCGAGGTCAGCCGCGCCGACATCAAGGGCGTCGCCAAGGCCACGCGCCGCTATTACGACTGCTGTGTCGATCTGGGCTTCCAGGCCACCGACACGGTGGGTAATGCGCGTGAGACCTCGGGCTGGATGCGGGCCAAGGGCTTCAAGTCGCTGATCGTGGTGACCTCGGACTTCCACATGCCGCGCGCCATGCTGGAACTGCACGAGGCCTTGCCCGACGCCAAGCTTACGCCCTATCCGGTGAAGACCGAGGATCTGGATTCCGGACACTGGTGGCGAAGCGGAGACGGAGCGCGGCGCATGATCGTCGAATATTGCAAGTATCTGGTCATTCTGGCGCGGGAAGCCTTCCTGAGCCTGGGGCCAAGGTCGCACCCCGCGCAGGCCGCCTCTTCGGCGCCGGGAGCACCCGCTTGATCCTGGTTCGCTCGCTCGCCTTCACCTTCGCCTTCTATCTCTGGAGCCTGGTCGCGGCGATCGCCTTCCTGCCGGTCCTGGTCGGGCCGCGGCGCTTTGCGCAGGGCTCGCTGAAGGTCTGGGGCGCGGTGGTGACCTGGCTGCTCAGGGTCATCTGCGACGTGCGCGTCGAGGTGCGCGGCCGCGAGCACGCGCCGGTCGGCGCGGCCCTGGTCGCCGCCAAGCATCAGTGCATGTTCGACATCTTCGGCACGTTCAACCTCCTGCCCGACGCGTCCTACGTGCTGCGCCAGGAGCTGATGCGCATCCCGATCTTCGGCTGGTGGGCGCGGAAGTGCCACATGCTGGTCATTGACCGCGAGGGCGGCGCCAAGACGCTGCGCAAGCTGCTGGCCGACGCCCGCCAGCGGCTGAAGGAAGCCCCCGACCGACAGATCTTCATCTTCCCCGAAGGCCATCGCGGTGCGCCGGGCGTTGCCGGCGAGTATCAACCCGGCGTGGCCGCCCTTTATCGCGATCTTGACCTGCCTTGCGTGCCGATCGCGCTGAATTCCGGCGTCCACTGGCCGGCCCACGGCATCATCCGCCGGCCCGGGACCATCGTCTTTCAGTTCCTCGAACCCATCCCGCCGGGCCTGAAACGCGGCGTCTTCATGCGCGAACTGGAGGACCGGCTCGAAGCCGCCTCTAATGCCCTGCTTGCCGAGGGACTCTAGGCCGATGACCAGGACGGACGGGATGGACGACAACACACCGATCATCATCGGTGTCGGCGAAGCTTCGGAGCGTATCGCCACCCCTGGCTACGAGGCGCTCTCACCGGCCGACCTGGCCGGGCGGGCGGCGGCGGCGGCGCTGGACGACGCCCTCGGTATCGCGGCGCTGGCCCCGCACATTGGCGTGATCGCGGCGATCCGACAATTCGAGGTCTCTGGGCCGAACGCGATCGCGCCGTTTGGCAAGGCCGATAACTTTCCGCGCGCCGTGGCCCGGCGCATCGGCGCCGATCCCGCGCGCGCAGTCCTGGAGCCAGTAGGTGGGCAGGGTCCGCAACACCTGGTCAATGAGTTCGCCCAGGCGATCGGCGAAAGGCGCGAAGACCTGGTCCTGCTGTGCGGCTCGGAGGCGATTTCGACGATTCGCCATCTGACCTCGCGCGGCGAGACTCGCGATTGGGCGGAGACCGTTCCGGGCGAGCTTGAGGATCGCGGCTTTGGAGACCCGCTGACGACGCCTGACCTGCCGCGCCATGGGGCCAGGTCGGCGATCAGTATCTATGCCCTGTTCGAGAACGCCCGCCGTGCCCGGCTGAAGCTTGGGCGCGAAGCCTACGCCTTGGAGATGGGCCGCCTGTTCGCGCCCTTCACCCAGGTGGCCGCCGGCAACGCCCACGCCATGTCGCGCGAGGTCTATTCGGCGGAAGACCTGGCCACGGTCACCGTGTCCAACCGGCTGACCTCAGATCCGTTTCCGCGCCGCCTGGTGGCCCGCGATCAGGCCAATCAAGGCGCCGCGGTGCTCCTCGCCTCGGTCGGCAAGGCGCGCGCTCTGGGTGTGCCGGAAGACCGGTGGATCTATCTGCACGGCGGCGCGGACGCGCGCGAACGCCTGCCCTTGGAGCGCGCGGACCTGTCACGTGGGCCAGCCTCGGTCCTGGCTGTTCGCCAGGCGCTGGAGACCGCCGGCGTCGGCCTGCACCAGATCGACCTCTTCGATTTCTACAGCTGCTTTCCCATCGCGGTGTTCAATATCCGCGATGGCCTTGACATGGACGCGGACGATCCGCGACCGCTGACGGTCACGGGCGGCCTGCCCTATTTCGGCGGGGCGGGAAACAACTACTCAATGCACGCGATCGCCGCCATGGTCCGGCGCCTGCGTGACAATCCTGGTCAGCACGGCCTGGTGGCCGCCAATGGCGGCTTCCTCTCCAAATATTCGGTCGGCGTCTATTCCGCCCGCCCGGCCCCATGGCGCGGTTTCGACAGCCGGGCGCTGCAGGCCGAGGTCGACGCCTGGGCGAAGCCAGCGGTCGCGCCGGGCGACGGCGAAGGCGTGGTCGAGACCTACACCATCGACTACAGCGGCAAGTCGCCGGTCGGGACGGTCATCGGCCGCCTGATGGACGGTGGCGCACGGTTCGTCGCCATGACCGATCCCGAGGATCCGCAGATCGTCCACCGGATGATCGCCGCCGAGCCGCTCGGCGCGACCGTGACGGCGAAGCTGAACGCGGACGGCCGCGCGATCCTTGTCGGTTTCGTTCCGGCGCCCTGACGCCCTGGCTGGTCTATCGTTTGGCGGCGCGCGGCGCCTCGCCGGCCCAGGCCCAGCTGGCGATCTTCCAGCCGCCCGTCTCGTTGCGCAGCGCGAACGCCATTTCGGCCGGCTCGACCTTGGGCTTGCCGTGCTCGCGATAGGTATAGGCCACGCGCACAACGGCGTAGGCGGTGTCGCCATCAACCTGCTGCCGGATCGTCTGGCCCAGCGTCACCTTCTGATCGGTCTGGGCGTTGGCCTTGGCGTCCTTGCCCAGGTCGCCGACCCAGGCCTGGAAGGAGCCAGGGCCATGCCATTCGTGCGGCGGAACTTCGTCAATGATGCCCACGTCAGGGTCGTTGGCCGCCTGGGCCGTGGCGATGTCGCCGCGGTTGAAGGCGTCGAGGAAGGCATGGACCGCGCCCATGGGCCCCTCCGGAGCCGCCGCGGCGGCGGCGGCCGGGATGGCGACGAGGCCGGCGGCGAACAGGACGGCGCGCGCGAGGCCGGTTGCGGACTGAAGCATGATGATTTCCCCCGAAGCCGCGCCGGCCAGGGCGGCGCTATGTGCTGGCGAACGCCACAGACACTATCCGTCACAAGCAAGTGTCTTCCGTTCGCCCCGGTCTAGCAAGCACCCAGCCTATGAGGGCGGTGCGGACCTGAAGAAGACGTCGGCGATCGTCTTGGTTTCCGGCAGGATGTAGACGACGCCGCTCGTGCCCGTGAACGCGGGCTGCACGATGCGGTCATAGAAGCTGACCGGAACATTGATGCAGCCAAAGGTGATCCGGTGGTCGCGGGCCGAGGCCGCCGCGAGCCGCTGCAGGCGGTGCTCGCGGCTATTGGCCGCCAGGACGCGATGCAGGGCGAGCGCGGTCTTGTAGTCCACCCAGAGGATGTCCTGCTGGCCCAGGCCATAGCCAAGCGACGCCACGAAGCGGCCGGCCGGCGTGGTGCGCTCATCGGGGCGGATGTCGGACAGTTTCCGATCCCCGATGCCGGGCGCCGAGTCGTCCCCGCGCGCCAAGCCAAGCAGGGCGGGGGTCGCGCCGCTGAGGCGTCCATGTCCGTCGAAGACGAAAACCTCGGTCGCCTTCTTGTCGACGATCACGAACGGCAGGCTGCGATTGTCGCCGGTCGCGACCACCCAGTCCGCGACCTGCCGCGCATCGCTTGACGCGGGCGCTGCCTGGAAGTCGGCCAGACTGGCGGCGGGCGTCGCCTGGGCGGCCGCGGGACCGGCCGCAACGAAGACGCAGAGTCCCGCCGCGGCGATCGCCGCCGCCTGGCGCGCCAGGGCGCCGATCGTATTCGATTTCAAAGGGTTGGACAGGAGTCGGCCTCCGGACGCACCGGCCGACCGGGTTCGATCGCGGCGCCGCGACCCAGACATCGCAATATCGAGGCCGGCGGATTGCGGAGGTTTTGGAGCTTGGCCGTCCCGTTGCGAGACGCCGCGCGTCACGACGGCGCGCCCGAAGCCGATACGGCTCGCGCCCGCTCATCCGGACACTAGTTTGCGGGGTTTTGGCTGCCGATTCAGCTCACCGGCTCAGGCGCGTCTGTAGGCGGTCGCCCTCCCTCAGACCTCCTCGGACAGCGTCTCGAAGCCCCGGCTGCGCATCAGGGCGTCGGTGCCGTAGTCGCGGCCGCGGAAGCGGCGGTAGGCCTCGGCGGCCTCCACCGTATTGCCGATGCTGAGCACCTCGGTGAGCAGCTTTTCGGCCAGGCCCTTGTCGTAGAAGCCGCCGGGCGCCTCGGCGAACGCCTCGGCGGCGTCGGCGCTCAGCGCATCGGCCCAGATGTAGTTGTAATAGCCGGCCGCATAGCCCTCGCCGGAAAAGACGTGGGAGAAGTGCGGCAGGCGGTGGCGAAGGATGATCTCCTTGGGCATGCCCAGCCGCTCCAGCGCCTCGCGCTCGAAATCGCGCGCGTCCAGCGCCTCGTCGGCGCCCAGGTGCGCCTCGAGGTCGAGAATGGCGCAGGCTAGGTATTCGGTGGTGTTGAAGCCCTGGCGGAAATTCTGCGCCGCCAGCACCTTGTCGGTCAGGGCCGCCGGCATGGGCTCGCCGGTCTCATAGTGGACGGCGAAGCGCGACAGGAGTTCCGGCGTCGGCAGCCAGCGCTCGTTCAGCTGGCTGGGCAGCTCGACGAAGTCGCGCACCACGCTGGTGCCGGCGAGCGACGGATAGGTCACCGCCGAGTTCAGCCCGTGCAGGCCGTGGCCGAACTCGTGGAACAGGGTCACCGCGTCGGTCCAGGAGATCAGCACCGGTTCGCCAGGCGCGGCGGGCATGAAGTTGGAATTGTTGGAGATGATCGGCGTGACGCCGGCCAGCTTTTGCTGGGTGCGGTACTCGCTCATCCAGGCGCCGGACGACTTTCCCGGCCGGGCATAGAGGTCGAAATACCAGAGGCCGACGCGTTTCCCCGCCTTGGTCACCTCGAACACGTCGACGTCCGGGTGATAGACCGGCATGTCGGTCACCTGGGTGAACTTCAGGCCGAACAGCTCGCCCGCCGCCCAGAACATGCCGTCGCGCAGCTTGGAGAGCTGCAGGTAGGGTTTCACCTCGTCGTCGGAGAGATCGTACTTGGCCTTGCGCAGCTTCTCGGCATAGTAGCGGTAATCCCACGCCTCCATCGGCTCGTTGGAGCCCTCGGCCGCCACGATCGGCGCCATCTCGGCGATCTCCTCGCGGGCGCGCGCCACGGCCGGGGTCCAAACCTGGCGCAGCAGGGCCATGGCGGCGTCGGGGGTCTTGGCCATCTGGCCGTCGGCGATCCAGTGGGCGAAGGTCTCGAAGCCCAACAGCCGCGCCTTCTCGACGCGCAGCTTCAGCACCTCGGTCATGATCGCGTTGTTGTCGTGATCGCCGGCGTTGTCGCCGCGGCTGGACCACAGGGCCAGCGCCCTTTCACGCAGGTCACGGCGTTCGGAAAAGGTGATGAAGGGGTCCATGGACGAGCGGGTATTGGCGATCACCCACCTGCCCGTCAGCCCGCGCTGTTCGGCGCTGGCCGCCGCCGCCTCGATCAGGTTGGCGGGCAGGCCGGCCAGATCGGCCTCGCTGTCCAGCACCAGGCTGAGGCCCTCTTCATCGGCCAGGATGTTCTGGCTGAAGTTGGTGTAGAGGCTGGCCAGGCGCTGGTTGATCTCGGCCAGCCGGTGCTTTTGGGCATCCGGCAAGGCCGCGCCCTGGCGGGTGAAGCGGCGCATGACCACGTCGGCCAGCCGCTGCTGCTCGGCATTCAGGCCGCTGGTTTCCCGCGCCTCGAACACCGCCCGGATGCGCTCGAACAGCGGCCGGTTGTGCATGATCTCGTCGCGAAAAGCCGCCAGCTTCGGCGCCGCCTCCCGCTGCACCGCCTGCATGGCCGGCGTGTTCATGGTCGAGGTGAAGGTCCCCATCAGCGAGGTCGCCTGGCGGTAGTCGCGCCCCGACCGCTCCAGAGCCTCCAGCGTATTGGCGAAGCTGGGCGGCTCGGGGTTTTCCGTAATGGCCGCGATCTCGGCCCGATAGCGCGCCATGGCCTCGTCCAGCGCTGGCGCGAAATGTTCGACCCGAACCTGGTCGAATGCCGGGCCCCCGCCATGCGGACCGCCCCAGGGCGCGAGCACGGGATTGTCGGCAAGGGTCATGGCGGAAACTCCGAAAAAGCGGGCCTGACCCATCCTAGCGCTGCACACACCCAACCGTCATGGCCCGACTTGTTCGGGCCACCCATGATCGCCGTCGATGGCCGTGTTCATGGGTCCGCCGCATTCCGCCGCCAAAGCGGCGCCAGCGGGGGAATGACGGGTTTTTGTTTGCGCTGAGCAGCCTAGATGACCGGCCCCCAGATCGGCTAAAGAACGGCCATGATCGAACATGGACCGACTTCGCAGAGCTACATCTCGCAGCGGCTGCGGCTGCACTATGTGGACTGGGGCAATCCTGACGCGCCGCCGCTGATCCTGGTGCATGGCGGCCAGGACCATTGCCGCAACTGGGACTGGGTGGCCGAGGACCTGCGGCGCGACTACCACATCATCGCGCCCGACCTGCGTGGCCATGGCGACAGCGCCCATTCCCCCAGCGGTGAGTATGGGCTGGGGGCGTACGTCTATGACCTGGCCCAGCTGATCCACCAGCAGGGCCTGGCGCCGGTGCGGATGGTCGCCCATTCGCTCGGCGGCAATATCGCGCTGCGCTATACCGGGGTCTATCCGGAGACCGTGTCCAAGCTGGTCTCCATCGAGGGCATGGGTCCCTCACCGTCCATGCTGGCCAGACGCGCCAAGACCTCTGCGCCAGAGCGCATGCGAAGTTGGGTCGAGCACAAGCGGGCCCTGGCCGGCCGCACGCCGCGCAAATACGCCTCGATCGAGGAGGCCTATGCGCGCATGCAGGCGGAGAACAAGCACCTGACGCCGGAACAGGCGCGCTATCTGACCGTGCACGGCGCCGCCCAGAACGAGGACGGCACCTATAGCTGGAAGTTCGACAACTATGCCCGCTCGTCCTCGCCGTCGGACCTTACGCCGAAGGAGATCCATGAGCTCTGGGAAAACATCAGCTGCCCGGTGCTGTTCGTGAACGGCAAGGAGAGCTGGGCCTCGAACCCGGAAAAGGACGGCAGCTTGAAGCACTTCAAGGACGCCCGCGTCGTCGAGTTCGAACGCGCCGGCCACTGGGTGCACCACGACCGGCTGGACGACTTCCTGACCGAGGTCCGCGCCTTCCTGGCTTAGGCTTCGGCCGCCTCCAGGGCCTCGACCCTGACCAGCAGCCGCTCCATGGTGCGGTCGGCGACGCCCTCTTCGCGCAGGTGCGTGACCAGATCGCGCAGATAGTCGACATTCCGGCCGGAAAGGCCTGTAGCGCCGGCGATCAGCCGCGCCTGGGCCTCCAGATCGAGATCGCCGGCCCATTGCGGGTGGTTGCGGTCGGAGAGGAAGACCAGCGCCTCGACGCTTTCAGTCCCGGCCAGCCGCACCGGCGCCCAGGCCTCGAAATAGGTCTCGGTCGGCTGTTCGCGTTCGCGCAGGTAAGCATAGACGTCCGGCCACGCCTTGGCCGCCACCCGATAGGCCGCGCCGCGCACAGCCCCGCCGGGCGCCAGGCCCAGCACTAGGCCAGGCCTGGCCGGCGTGCCGCGGTGATGCACCGAATAGATGCAGAAGGCCCGGCGACGTCCGTGGGCGATGGCCGCGCTGCGCTCGGCGAAGGCGAAGCCAGGCCGCCACATCAACGAGCCATAGCCGAACACCCAGCGGTCGCGCCCAGTCGCCTGCATGGCCTGCCAATAACCTCAGGCCTGGCGCGCCGCCATGCCCAACCGCGCCTATTGCGCGTCACGGCGCAATCTCTATGGTCCGGCGCCTTCCAATGGGGACGTGAAGTGCACGCGAAATCGCCATCGCTGGACGCTGTCAGGGCGCGCATCGACGCCGTCGACGCCGAGCTTTTGCGGCTGGTCGACGAACGCGCCAGCCTGGCGCGCGAGGTAGCCGAGGCCAAGCGCGCGGCCGGCGACGGCGGCAAGTTCGGCCTGCGCCCGGCGCGCGAGGCGCTTTTGCTGCGGCGTCTGCTCGCCACCCCTGGCCGGAGCGCCAGCGCCCAGCTTACGGTGCGTCTTTGGCGTGAGCTCATTTCGGACAATCTGGCCCAGCAGGGGCCCTTCCACCTCGCCGTCTGGGGCGGCCCCGACCCCGCGCGCGTGGTCGAGCTGGCCCGCGTCCGCTTCGGCGCGGCCCCGCCGCTGAACCGCTTCGAGCGTCCGGAGCCGGCCCTGGCCCAGGCCAAGACCCCCGGCGGCGTCGCCATCCTCGCCCTGACGCACGATTCAGCCTGGTGGGGACGGCTCTTGGCCGAGCCGAAGCTTTCCATCTTCGCCTCCCTGCCCTGCCTGCTCAGCCTCGGGCCACAATCCGCCCTGGCCATCGCCGAAATCGAGGTCGAGCCCACCGGCGGCGACGAGACCTATTGGGTCACTGACGCCGCGGAGCCGGCGGCGAAGGTCGAGACCGCCCTGGCCAGCGACGAGGTCGCGGCGCGCCTCATTGTTGAGACCGGCGGCCTGAAACTGTTCGGCCTGGCCGGCTTCTACCAGCGCGACGACGCCAGGCTGGCGCGCGCGCCAGGCAAGCTCAGCGGCGCCATCGGCGCGGCGCCGACGCCGCTCGACCTCTGATGACCATGACCGCGCCCACCGATCGCGGAGCCGCCGATCGCCCAAGGCCCAAGCCCGGCATCGACGAGATCGTCGCCTATGTGCCCGGCAAGGCCAAGATCGCCGGCGTCGAACACCCGATCAAGCTGTCCTCGAACGAGAACATACTGGGCTCCAGCCCGGAGGCCCAGGCGGCCTTCATCGCCGCCGCGACGCAGCTCAACCTCTATCCCGACAGCCGCACCATGGCGCTGCGCGAGACCATCGCCGCGCGCTACCGGCTGGAACCTGAGCGGCTGGTCTTCGGCTGCGGCACCGACGAGATCCTCGGTCGGCTGGTGCAGCAGGTCTATCTTGAGCCCGGCGACAACATCGTGCAGGGCGAATACGGCTTCGGCGCCTATGGCATCGGCGCGCGCGCCTGCCAGGCCGAGGTGCGTTTCGCGCCGGAACCCAAGCTGCGCATCGATGTCGAGGCCATGCTCGACCTGGTCGACGAGCGCACGCGGCTGGTCTTCGTCACCCAGCCCTCGAACCCCGCCGGGACCTGGATCACCGCCGACGAGCTGCAGCGGCTGCACGAAGGGCTGCCGGCTACGGTCATGCTGGTGATCGACGGGGCCTATGCGGAATTCTGCCGCGATCCGCGCTTCAGCGACGGATTGGATCTCGCCCGGGCAGCCTCTAACATCCTGGTCAGTCACACCTTTTCCAAGCTGCACGGCCTGGCCGCGCTGCGCATCGGCTGGGCCTACGCGCCGCCGGAAGTCGTCGAGGCCATCGATCGCATCCGCCTGCCCTTCAACACCTCCATCGCCGGCCAGTCGGCGGCCATCGCGGCTCTTGGTGACGAGGCGTTCCAGGCGCGCTCGCTCGAGCTGGTCGAACAGTGGCGGCCTTGGCTGACCCAGCAGCTCGGCGGCCTTGGTCTCGAGGTCGCGCCGTCGGGCGCCAACTTCATTCTGGTCCAGTTTCCGGCAACGCCGGGCCGCACTGCGGCCGAAGCCGAGGCCTTCCTGACCGAACGCGGCTATATCGTGCGCGGCGTGGCCAACTATGGCCTGCCGGACTGCCTGCGCATCACCATCGGGCTGGAAGAGCACAACCGCGCCGTGGTCGATCTGCTGGCCGACTTCCTCAAACGATCCGAGCGATGACCCCGGTTGAACGATTGGCGGTGATCGGCTGCGGCCTGATCGGCTCCTCCGTCATCCGCGCCGCCCGCGCCAAGGGCGCCGCCACATCCATCGCCGTCTATGATTCCAGCGCCGAGGTGCGGGCGCGGGTGCGCGAACTGGGCATGGCCGATGCGGTCTTCGACACCGCCGCCGAAGCCGTCGCCGGCGCCGACCTTGTGGTCTTCGCCGCCCCGCCGGCGGCCATTGGCGATGCCGTCGCCGCCTCAGCCGCAGGCCTGAAGCGCGGGGCGATCCTCTCCGACGTCGGCTCGGTCAAGGGGGCGGTGGCCGAGGCCATGGTCGCCGCGGCACCCGAGGGCGTCTTCGTCATTCCCGGCCACCCCATCGCTGGCACCGAACAGTCCGGGCCGGACGCGGGCTTCGCCACCCTGTTCGAGGGTCGCTGGGCAATCCTTTGTCCGTTAGCGGACGATCCGGCCTATCTGGAGGCGGTCGCGACCCTGACCGCCTTCTGGCAAGCGCTGGGCTCCAATGTCGAGCTGATGGACGCCCGCCACCACGACATCGTACTGGCCGTCACGTCGCACCTGCCCCACCTGATCGCCTACAATATCGTCGGCACGGCCGCCGATATCGAGGAGGTGGCCGAGGGCGAGGTGATGAAATACTCCGCTGGCGGTTTCCGCGACTTCACCCGCATCGCCGCGTCGGACCCGGTGATGTGGCGCGACGTCTTCCTGCTCAACCGCGATGCGGTGCTGGAGACGCTGGGCCAATTCACCGAGGATCTGCAGGCCCTGTCGCGCGCCATCCGCCGCGGCGAGGGCGACAAGCTGGAAGCCCTCTTCACCCGCACTCGCGCCATCCGCCGCGGCATCATCGCCGCCGGCCAGGAAAGCGCCGAACCCAACTTCGGGCGGGATAAGAAGTAAGCGCCCTTCTCCCCTTACGGGAGAAGGTGTCAGCGAAGCTGACGGATGAGGGGTCGCGCGGCGATTTCCAGGTTGCGGTGGGACATTCCGAACAGGGTTTTCAACCCCTCATCCGACCCCTTCGGGGCCACCTTCTCCCGCAAGGGGAGAAGGAGCATTTAGATGCGCTCCCACCGCTTCAATGGCGTCGACAAGACCCATGCGTTCGATGTGGACGCCTTCGGGGAGGCTTGAGAACAAGCGCGTGGGCGCGGCGGGATCGAGCATGACGAAGACACCCCTGTCGTCGGCGCGCCGGATCAGGCGGCCGAAGGCCTGGGCGATGCGGGCGCGGGCGACGGCGTCGTCATAGGCCTTGCCGCCGAAGCGCACACGGCGGGCCTTGTGCAACAGGTCGGGCCTGGGCCAGGGCACGCGGTCGAAGACCAGCAGCCTGAGCGAGCGGCCCGGCACGTCCACCCCGTCGCGCACGGCGTCGGTGCCCAGCAGGCAGGCGTCCTCCTCGACCCGGAAGATGTCGACCAGGGTGCCCGCCTCCAGCGGATCGACATGCTGGGCGTAGAGGGCGAGCCCGCCCTCGGCCAGCGGCGCGCTGATCCGATCATAGACCGTCCGTAGACGTCGTATGGCGGTGAACAGGCCGAGCGCGCCGCCGCCGGAGGCCATGAACAGCTCCCGCATGGCGGCGGCCACCTGGCGCGGGTCCTCGCGGCCGACATCGGTGACCACGATGGCCCGGGCATGGTTGGCATAGTCGAACGGCGAGGTCAGGCGCAGCACCTTGGGCCGGTCGGCGAAGCGGGCGGCGCCGGTGCGCATCTCGGCCAGCGAAAACGGATCCTCGAGCGCGGAATCGGCCAGAGTGGCGCTGGTCACCAGGACGCCATGCGCCGGCGACAGCACCGCCGCGTGCAGCGGCTCAGTCGGGTCAACCCAGTGGCGGCGGCAGGCCGCATCGACCACCCGACCGTAGAGATAGGTGGCCTCGAACCAGTCGACGAAGTCCGGATCGTCCTCGGCGTCGTCGGCTATGGCCTGCAACATGCCCCGCCAGGCCGGCAGGTGCATGCGCGCGCGGCGATCCAGGCCACGCAGCGCGCCCTCGATCCGCGCCCGCTCGCCCGTGGAAAGCTCATCGGCCTCCTCGTCGAGCAGGTCTTCCAGCCGTCGCGACAGGGTGATCAGCGGCGCCTCGACCGTCTCGAGCGCCTTGGCCGCCTCGGCCGCCGTCTGGCGCACCAGGTCCAGCGCCGGTCGCGCGGCGCACTCCTGGCCGACTTCCGACGGGGCGGCGCGGGCGCGCAGCTGCTCTAGCGCCGCGACCAGGAACTTCTCCACCGGCCCGATCGGGTTGGGCTCGGCCGAGGGCGGCGCGATGCGGCCGGACCAGCCGTCGCCGGGCAGCGCGGAGGCGGCGCGCAACACCTCGTGCAGTGCGGTCTTGGCGTCCTCACGCTCGCCGACCAGGTCGCCCAGCCGCGCCTGCAGGCCTCGCCCGCGCCGGCCACGCCCTTCGGGACCGCGGATCCAGCGGCGCAGTTCGGCGGCCTCGGCGCCCGAGATGGCGGCGGAAAAGGCCGCATCGGCGGCGTCGAACAGGTGGTGACCCTCGTCGAAGACGATGCGCTTCAGCGCCGTGGTCTCGACGTCGGTCTTCAGGCCCCGCGCCGCCCGTGCGCCGTCGAAGGCGGCTTGCGTGAGGACCAACGCATGGTTGGCGATGACCAGGTCGGCGCGCCGGGATGCCCGCACGGCCTTTTCGATGAAGCACATGCGGTAGTGCGGGCAGGCGGCGTGGACGCATTCGCCGCGCCGGTCGACCAGGTTGCCGGGGCTGGCCTGGGAGGCCGGACCGACCGCGAACAGGCCGGGCAGCCAGGCCGGGAAGTCGCCGCCGGTCATGTCGCCGTCGCCGGTGGCCCTGGCCCAGCGCGCGGTGAGTGCAAGGCCGATCAGGTCGCCGCCGCCCGACATGGCCACGCTGGCCTGTTCCTGCAGGTTCAGCAGACAGAGGTAGTTTTCGCGGCCCTTGCGGACCACGGCCTTCTTTGCCCGCACCGCCGGGTCTGGATAGACCGAGTGGCTCTCCCGTTCGATCTGCCGCTGCAGGGCGCGGGTGAAGGTGGAGACCCAGACGCCGGGTCCATTGGCCTCAGCCCACAGCGAGGCCGGCGCCAGATAGCCAAGGGTCTTGCCCACCCCGGTGCCCGCCTCGGCCAGCATCAGGTTCGGCTCGCCCTCCCGCTCGCGCGGCTGGAACGCGTGCGCCGTTTCGGCGGCGAACTCGGCCTGGGCTTCGCGCACCTCGTCCAGACCGGCGCGGCCGAGGAATTCGGCCAGCCTCGCGCGCGCTGCGTCCGGGTCGACCGGCTTGGAGCCCGGCTCGCCGGCGGGCGCCTGGTCCTCCCACTCCGGGATGCGGGACCAGACGTCGAGGCCGGAGCCGCGCCAGCCTTCGCGCACGGCTCTCGATCGAAGGGCTGTGGTGATGGCGGGGGCCCAGGCCCACCCCGCCCTGCCGAGCGTCTCGGCCAGGGCCAGGGCCTCCTCGCGGTTCGGCCAAGGGGTTTCGGCCAGTTCGGCGAGCAACACGCCGCAGACGCGGGCCAGGCTCTCGGCCTGGGCGGCTGGCGTCTTCGGCTCGGGCAGGCCCAGCGCCAGGGCCAGGCCTACGGCCGACGGGGCGCAGAACCTGGCCGGCCGCACGAAGGCGAACAACTCAAGGGCGTCGAAGATGTCGCGAGAGCGCGGCGGGGCCTGCAGCTCCAGCCGCCGCGCGGTCAGGCTGGCATGGACCACCACCACCGGCGCCGACAGGGCCAGCTTGCGCGCCTCGGCGGCCGGCAGATCGCGCGCGCCGGCGCCGTCGCAGATCGCCGCCCGTGGTCCGGGCAGGACCACGAGGGCGGGCGCAAGGTCGAGCGTCGGCGAAAGGGCGTTCACCCTAGAGCCATACGACGATCCGGGCGAAACGAAAAGTGAACAACGGCGGGATCTAATCGGTGAGGGCGAAACCCCTCACCCTCCCATTCGCTTCGCTCTGGG
>CALAEG010000270.1 GCA_937890965.1 uncultured Caulobacteraceae bacterium
GGCGATGTCGGGGGTCTTGTCGCGCAGCGCCATGGCGACGCCGGCGAGCGTGCCGCCGGTGCCGACCGCGCAGATGAAACCGTCGATGCGGCCGCCGGTCTGGGCCCAGATTTCCGGCCCGGTGCCTTCGACGTGCGCCTGGCGGTTGGCGACATTGTCGAACTGGTTGGCCCAGATGACCCCGGCCGGCTCCTTGGCGGCCAGTTCCTCGGCGAGGCGGCCGGAATAGCGCACATAGTTGTCGGGGTTTGCGTAGGGGACGGCGTCCACCTCGACCAGTTCGGCGCCCATCAGGGTGATGGCGTCCTTCTTCTCCTGGCTCTGGGTGCGCGGGATGACGATGGTGGTGTGGTAGCCCAGCGCGCCCGCGACCATGGCTAGGCCGATGCCGGTATTGCCGGCGGTGCCCTCGACGATGCGGCCACCGGGCTTCAGCAGGCCGCGCTGTTCGGCGTCGCGGATGATGTAGAGGGCGGCGCGATCCTTCACCGACTGGCCGGGATTGAGGAACTCCGCCTTGCCGAGGATTTCGCAGCCGGTGGCGTCGCTCGCCCCGCGCAGACGGATCAGGGGCGTGTGGCCGATGGTGTCGAGAACGCTGGCTGCGACCATGATCCTACATCGCGGGCGATCGGCCGGCGCGCAAGGGCGAAAGATCACTCCGCGGCGGATCGAACCGCCGTCAGCCAGGCCCCGACGCCGGCCAGCACGCTGTTCGGGTCCTGATAGCCGCGGCTGATGGGGGCGAAGGTCCCGTCGGCATTAGGTCCGACGACCAGGGTCGGAAAGCCGGTGACCCCGGCGCGCTGGGAGACGGCGTAGTCGCGCCAGGTTTCCGACTTCAACGCTTCGTCGCCCAGGCCGGCGGCGAAGGCCTCGCGGTCGAAGCCGAGCTCGACCGCCAGGTCGACCAGCACGGCGTTTTTGGTCACGTCCAGGCCGTCGGCATAGAAGGCGCGCTGGACGCGGGCGAGGTAGTCGATCGCCAGGTCCGTGCTGGTCCGCCTGGCCAGCACCACCGCGCGGGCCGCCGGATCGGTGTCATAGACGAAGCCGTCGAGGTCGATCAGGCCCTCGCCGAAGGGCTGGCCGGTGAGCTCGTGGATCTCCCGCCAATGGCCGACCAGGTTGCGCCGCGCGTCCTCGGGCATCGGTGTGGTGGTCCCCGGGCGAAGGCCGCCCATGACCAGGCGGATCGGCAGGATCTCGGCCGTGCGCTCGCGCAGCGCCTCGACCACCGGTGAGAACCCCCAGCACCAGGAGCACATCGGGTCGGCGAAATAGATGAAATGCAGGCCGTCCATGGGAATACGCTCCCGTTCAACGCGGCGAGGGGGCCGTCAGGCTGATGATGTTGTGGTCGAAGTCGCGGTAGCGGGCGGTCCGGCCCCAGGGCTCGTCGCGAGGGGCATGAATGAGAACCGCGCCGGCCGCCAGGGCCAGCGTGTGGGCCGCGTCGATATCGTCGACATCGAAGCCGACCTGGGCGCCGGTGGCGTGCTCGACGCTCTTGGCTTGGTAGAGCGCAAAATGCAGGAAGGCGCCCTCGCGCCAGGACAGGGCCGCGTGCCGGCCGCTGATCCATCGATCGCCGGCCACATGGTCGTCACCGTCGTGCAGGTCGATCCCGAACCCATCCCGGTACAGGGCCGCCGAGCGGTCTAGATCGGCGACCTCCAGAACCACGGCGTTGAGGCGCGGCGCCGCGACCATCGCCCCTTAAGCCTTGCCAAGGGTCAGTTGCACCACGTTGGTGCGGCCGGTGCGGAAACCGGCCTCGCAATAGCTGAGATAGAAGCGCCAGAGCCTGCGGAACCGCTCGTCGAATCCCAGCGGCGCGACTTGGGCCCAATTGGCCTCGAACCGTTCGGCCCAGAGGCGCAGGGTTTCGGCATAGTGCGGGCCGAAGCGGGCGATCTCGCGCCATTCCAGTCCGGCGCGATCGGTTTCCTGCCGCAGGCGCTTTTCCGAGCCCAGCATGCCGCCGGGAAAGACGTATTTCTGAATGAAATCCGCGCGTCGGCGGTACTGATCGAAGAACTCGTCGCGGATGGTGATGATCTGTAAGCCCGCCCGTCCGCCGGGCGCCAGCGCGCTGTGAATCTTGCCGAAATAGGCTGGCCAGTAGCGCTCGCCGACCGCTTCGAACATCTCGATCGAGGCCACCCGGTCGAACTGGCCCTCGACGTCGCGATAGTCGATCAGGCGGATGTCAGCTTTCTCCGCCAAGCCATTATCGAACAAGCGTTTTCTGGCGAAGTCGTACTGTTCGCGCGAAATGGTGACGCCGGTCACCTTCGCGCCCACCTCGCGGGCGGCGAACTCGGCGAAACCGCCCCAGCCGCAGCCGATCTCCAGCACGTGGTGGCCGGGCTCCAGGCCCATGCCGCGCGCCAGCTCGGCGTATTTGTGCCGTTGGGCGTCACAGAGCGGCTGGCCCTCGTGTTCGAACCAGGCCGAGGAATAGGTCATGCCGGAGTCGAGCCAGCGCTCGTAGAAGGCGTTGCCCAGGTCGTAATGGGCGCTGATATTGCGCCGCGATCCGCTGCGCGTGTTCGAATTCAGCAGATGGGCGAGATAGTTGACGGCCCGGCTGACCGGATGGCCGTGCACCAGCCCATGCAACCGGTCGAAGTTGAGGCCGGCGGACTCCAGCACCGCCGTTAGGTTGGGCGTGTCCCAGTCGCCGGCCATGAAGCCTTCGGCGAAGCCGATGTCGCCCGCGGCCATGACGCGGCGCATGCAGCGGAAATCGTTGACGACAACGCGGGCGTCCGGGCCGGGCTGGCTGCCGTGAATGGGGATTTCCCGCCCCGAAGGCAGGGTGAGGGTGATCGAGCCCCACAGCCAGTTGCGGGCCGCGATCCGAAGCGCCGCGCGGAACACCGCCGGCGCCTTGCGCAAATCCGGCCAGTCGCCGAACGCGGCTTCTGTCGTGCGCACCTGGGTGAGGTCGCTCATGACTCCGCCCTTTTTCCCCCTACTCCAGCCTAGAATGTCACGAAGTGGGGAAGGATGCACGACCTACGCTCATGCCGGCTTGCGGGCCCCGCGGACGGGCGCCGAAGGGCGCGCCCTTGAGCCAGAGACGCAGCGCCTGCCAGTGAATTGCGGCGACGACGCCAAGGGTCATCAGCGGCATGGCGAAGAAGAGCTTCAAAAGCGCCGCATCGGTCAGTTCGCGCCGCTCAGCGCTCAAGGTGGCGGTGAAGTCCGGCCGGTCATCGATCGACTTGGCGATGACCAGATTGAAGGTCCGGGCGGGCGGGGTGACCAGGAAGCGGTAGGCGCCCTCGACGCCGTAGAAGGGCGAGACATAGAGCTTCTTGTCGGCCTCCTGGCGCTCGCAGTCGCCGCCGGCGGCCGGCGCCACATAGGCGTGGGTCTGGCCGAAGGTGTTGTTGACCTCATAGATCACCGCTTCCAGCCGCCCCCGGGCGTCCTCGACAAAGAAGATCGAGATCGGGTTGAAGACGAAGCCCAGCATGCGCGGAAACGACAGA
>CALAEG010000271.1 GCA_937890965.1 uncultured Caulobacteraceae bacterium
CAGCGTCTTCGGCATAGGCGACCGCGTCTTCCACCAGAAGTTCGGCCCCGGCGCGGTCACCGCCGTCGAGGGCAACAAGCTGACGGTCGCTTTCGACCATGCCGGCGAAAAGCGCGTCATCGACACCTTCGTCGAGCCGGCGTGACGTGATCTGCGGCGGCGTCTAAGCTTGCGCCTTCGCCTGGGGAGGCAAACGCCATGATCACTCTTGTTCCACCGGTAATTTCCGCGCTAACCGCCGGGGTCCTCATCCTGCTGCAAAGCGCCCTCGTCTTCGCGGCCGCCAATCAGCGGCGGCTGCACGGGCCGTCCGTCGGCGAGCCGACCGACCCGAACGTCACCCGCGCTATTCGCCGGCATGGCAATCTGGCCGAGAACGCCGCCATCTTCATCGCCTGCGTGACGCTGTTGGAAATGCTCGGCGGCGGCCGGCTCTGGGTGGAGGTCCTGTGCGCGGCCTTCGTGGCGGCCCGGCTGTTCCACGCCTTCGGCCTGTCACTGAAGAACCCGACCAACGCCTTCCGCGTCGTCGGAATCATCCTGACGGTCTTTGTCGGCCTGAGCCTCGGCGGGCGGCTGATCGTGGTCGCGGTTCGCCATCTCGCCGGCTGAAACCGGCCCCTCAGGCCACGACGTCGGCGTGCTCGGGGTGTCGTTTCAGCCAGGCGACGGCATAGGGGCAGATGGGCACGATCTTCTGATGGTCGGCGCGGATGCGTTCGACCATGCCTTCCATCAGCCGGCCGGCCGCGCCCGTACCTTGCAAGGCCACCGGCGCCTCGACGTGTGGAACGGTCACCCGATCGCCATGGCGGTGATAGTCGGCGAAGGCGGTCAGGCCGTTTTCGACCAGTTCGAAGCGATGGGCTTGCACGTTGTCGACTACGGGATTGGGAGCGTCTGGCATGTGGCCTCGCAAATCGGGAATTCCAACAGAATCGCCAGTCTAATCCTTGATCGATGACGCGGTTGCGTCAAAGCCGTTCGACCGCCATGGCCACGGCCTCACCGCCGCCGATGCACAGGCTGGCCAGGCCGCGCTTGGCGTCGCGGGCCTCCAGCGCCGCCAGCAGCGTGGCCAGGATGCGCGCGCCCGAGGCGCCGATCGGGTGGCCCAGCGCGCAGGCGCCGCCATTCACGTTCAGCACGTCGTGTGGAATCGAGAGTTCCTGCATGGCGATCATCGCCACCACCGCGAAGGCCTCATTGACCTCGAACAGGTCGATGTCGCCGATCGACCAGCCGGCCCGCTCCAGCGCCTTGCGCATGGCTGGGACCGGGGCGGTGGTGAAGAGGCCCGGCGCCTGGGCATGGGCCGCGTGGCCGGCGATGCGCGCGATCGGGGTCATGCCCAGCCGCTCGGCGACCGAGGCGCGGGTGATCACCAGAGCCGCGGCCCCGTCGGAAATGGACGAGGCGTTGGCGGCGGTGATGGCGCCGTCCTTGGCAAAGGCGGGTTTGAGCGTCGGGATCTTGGCGGGATCGGCCTTGAGCGGCTGTTCGTCGTTGCTGACCAGCACCGCGCCGCCGCGGGTCTCGACGCTGACCGGAACGATCTCACCGTAGAACCGGCCGCCTTCGACGGCCGCGCGGGCGCGGGCCAGACTCTCGATGGCATAGGCGTCCATGGCGGCGCGGCCGATCTGGTAGTCCTTGGCGGATTCCTCGGCGAAGGCGCCCATCAGCTTGCCCGGCTCGTAGGCGTCCTCCAGCCCGTCGAGGTACATGCTGTCGGCGACCCGGTCGTGGCCGATCCGCGCGCCGCCGCGGTGCTTGGTCAGCAGGTAGGGCGCGTTCGACATGCTCTCCATGCCGCCGGCGACGATGATGTCGGCGCTGCCGGCCGCGAGGGTGTCATGGGCCAGGATGGCGGCCTGCATGCCCGAGCCGCACATCTTGTTGACCGTAGTCGCCTCGGCGGAGAGCGGCAGGCCCGCGCCCATTCCCGCCTGCCTGGCCGGCGCCTGGCCGAGGCCGGCGGGCAGCACGCAGCCCATGATGATCTGGTCGATGGCCTCGGGCGAAACCCCGGCGCGCTCCACCGCCGCCTTGACCGCGATCGCGCCCAGCTCCGTCGCCTTGACCGAGCCCAGCGCGCCCTGGAAACCGCCCATGGGGGTGCGGGCGTAGCCGGCGATGACGATGGGATCCTGAGCGGTGGCCATAACGGGGTCCTTTTGATCGACTTGAAAGGTGGGGCGGCGCGTCTGCAAACGCAACGCGCTTGTCTTCGAGATAGCGCGCGCGCAACATCGCGCCCATGGGACGCACGGCGGACTATTCGCGGCAGATCTGCTCCGTCGCGGCCACCTTGGAGGTGGTCGGCGACCCCTGGACCCTCCTCATCCTGCGCGACGCCTTCGCCGACGTGCGGCGTTTCGAGCAGTGGCAGGAGCGGCTGGGCGTCGCCCGCAACGTGCTGGCCGCGCGGCTGAAGAGCCTGGTCGGCCACGGCGTACTGGAAAAGCGCCTCTACAACCAGCATCCGCCCCGCCACGAATACGCCCTGACCGACAAGGGCCGCGACCTCTATGGCGTGCTGGTGACCATGGCCGCCTGGGGCGACCGCCACGTCTATTGCACCGGCGGCCCGGTGGAGTTCGTGCACAGGGCCTGCGGTGCGCCCTTCGAACCGCGGGTGGTCTGCGAGGCTTGCGGCGAGGAGGTCGGGCCGGGGGATCTCGAGCGCAGCACCGGCCACGCCACCACAACGGTCGGCGAGGCCCTTACCTCATCGGCGATGCTCGCCCCCGACTAGCCGGGTCCGGCGAGGTCAGGCTCGCTCGAGTTCGGATCCGTCATATTGCGCCTGGCCGACATCCTCGGTCACCACTGTGAACCCCGTCAGCCAGGCCGTGCCGAACGAGGTGGTGATCGCCACATCGGCGGCGTCCCGGCCCACGGCCATGAGGATGCGGCCTATGCGCGGGGTGTTGTGCCGGGCGTCGAAAGTCCGCCAGGCGCCGTCAAGATAGGCCTCGAACCAGGCGCTGAAGTCCATGGGCGCATCCACGGGCGGTATGCCGATGTCGCCGAGATAACCGGTGCAATAGCGCGCCGGAATGTTCATGCAGCGGCAAAGCGCGACGGCCAGATGGGCGAAGTCGCGACAGACGCCGTGCTGTTCCTCGTGCGCCTCGGCCGCCGTGCGGGTCGGGCGTGCGTGCTGGTAGCCGAAGCTGATGCGGTCATGCACATAGTCGACGATCGCCTGTACGCGCGCCCAGCCCAGTTCGGTCTGGCCGAACAGCGACCAGGCCAGGGGCGACAACAGCTGGGTCTCGCAATAGCGGCTGCCGAGCAGAAAGGGAAAAACGTCGTCGGGCAGGTCCTCGACCGGGTGCTGGATGGCGTCGGCGACGACGGGGTCGGGCAGGCCGGAATCCTCGATGACGAAGTCGGCGCGAAAGGTCGTGGGTCCCGCCGGCGCGAGCAGCCGGTTGGCGATATTGCCGAACAGGTCGCGATATTGCCGCATTGGGACCGGCCCGCTGGCGGTGATCCGCTGCATGGTCACCAGATCGTGCAGGCGCTCGGGCCGCACGCTGAGCAGCAGGTTCATCGGCGTCGGCGTCGGACAGTCATAGGTGATTTCATAGCCGGCGCGGATGAGCATCAGGGGGCGAACCTTGGGCAGGAGTTGAGGGCGATGGCCGTCCAACGCCCGCCACGCCGTTTTGGTTCGCCTAAATCGCGCTAACGCTTACGATTCCCGAGATTCGAGGCCCGGCTAGACGGTGATGCGACGCCGCGCCGTGCGACCGGGGCTCCTCGGGTCGGCGTTCGGTTCGGCGGCCAGCTCCTCTTCGGGGATCACATCGACTTCGACCTTCAGCTCCTGTTCGCCGGGTGACAGGGTGATCCCGTCGATCGGGGCGACGTCGCTATAGTCGCGGCCAGTGGCCAGCGTGATGTGGTCGTTCTGGGCCAGGATGGCGTTGGTCGGGTCGAAGCCGATCCAGCCATAGGCCTCGCCGCACCAGAGGGAGACCCAGGCGTGGGTGGCGTCCGACCCCTGCAGCCGCGGCCGGCCGGGCGGCGGATTGGTGCGCAGATAGCCGCTGACATAGGCCGCCGGCAGGCCCAGCCCGCGCAGGCCGGCGACCATGATGTGGGCGAAGTCCTGGCAGACGCCGCGGCGGACCTTGAAGGCCTCGCTGGCCGAGGTCGAGACAGTGGTGGCTTCGCCGTCATAGACGAACTCGGCGTGGATTCGCGTCATCAGGTCGATCGCGGCCTCGACGATCGGGCGGCCCGGCGGGAAGCTCGCCCGCGCATAGTCGGTAATGGCCGGCGAGAGCGGCGTGCGCGACGTCGGATAGAGAAAGGCCGCCGGGCTGTCGGGGCCGAGCGCCGCCGACGCAAAGGCCGCCGCGCGGACAGGCTCCCAGGCGGGGCTGGCCGCGGCGTCCGGCGCCGGAGCCGCGTGCACATCGACCCACGACACCGCCTCGATGACCAGGACCTTGTGCGGCTTGTCGATGACCAGGGTCAGTGTCTCTTCGCCGAACGGGCCGGTGCGCTGCAGGCGGTCCGAAGGCTCTGGGGTGATGGCGATGGCGTTTTCCAGCAGGGTCTGGGCGGCGGTGGAGGGCGGCGTCAGGCGCAGCACGCAGCGCGCATAGCTCACCTCCGACTCGTAGGTGTAGGTGGTCCGGTGCCGCACCCAGTAGATCACGCGAGCGCGGCGAGCTTGACGGTGGGAACGGCGTTGGCGCCTTGCAGGAAATAGCGCTCGGCAACGGCGTCGGAGAGCCGCATCAGGGTCTGTTCGAATTCCAGAACCCGCTCCGCATGCAGGCGGCTGGCCTCCTCGGTCTCCACTTCGGTGGCCAGGGGCAGGAGGATGCGGGTCGGCTGTTCCAGCATGCCGTCGTCCAGCAGGGACGGCAGGTCGGCAAGATGCGCCTTGATCTCACAGACCTGGAAGGCCAGCGAGCGGGTGTTGAAGGGGTCGAGCATGACCATGTCGCGGGCCGGAACCAGGGCCAGGCCGACCAGATAGCGGGCGCGGTAGGTGATCTGGCTATCGGCCAGGTCGAGCAAAAGGTCGAGATCGTCGATGGTGGCGTCGGAATCGGCCAGCCGGCGGGTGAATTGGCAGATATTGATCCCTCGCTCGATCCGCCGCCCCATGTCCAGGAAACGCCAGCCGGCGCCGCGGTTCATGTTCTCCTGGGAGAGGCCCGACAGCGCCGCCAGGATCTGCAGGGCGCGCTCGACCTGCTGTAGTATGCCGGCCTCGGAAAGCACGCCGCCGGCGCTTTCCTCCAGCCGGCTCTCCAGATTGAGCAGCAGGGTCCAGAAGTCGGCCGATAAGCGCTCGCGCATGCTGGCGGCGGTGCGGCGCGCCGAGCGGACCAGGCGGATGACCGAGCCGGCCATTTCGCGCTCGTGCAGGGCGGCGTTGGCGGCGTCGAGGGCGCGGCCCCCCACCACCTCCTCGTCCATGGCGCCCCAGGCAACCAGAATCTGTCGCAGCCGATCGAGCGTTTCGCCGGTCGAATGCACCGCGGCCTCCGAATCCATCAGGCTGGTGCAGAGGCTGCGCACCAGCCTGAGCGTCGCCTCGGCGCGTTCGAGATAGCGGCCGAGCCAGAACAGGTTGTCGGCCGCCCGGCTGGGCAGGTTTCCCAGGATGCGGCGCACCTTCACCTCGTCGGCGCTGGTCAGCAGGCTGATACGCGGCACCGGCTTGTCGGCGATGACCCAGACGTCGGAGGTGCGCGCGTCCTCGCCCATGGAGATGGCGCGGACGTCCGGATGCACCGAGGTGCGGCAGAACCCGCCCGGCATGACTCGCATGCCGTTCGGCGTCGACGCCACATAGACCCGGAGCACGAAGGGCGCGGGTTCCAGCCGGCCGTCGCGCAGCACCGGCGTCGTCGACAGCCGCACCACCTCCTGGCCGACGAAATCGCCCGGCCGGTCGTTGAAACGCTGGATGAAGGCGTCGCGCTGGTTAGAGGTCAGGTCGGCCATCATGCGCGGCCGCGAGGTTTTTCCGTCCGGCCCAAGGCCATTGAAGGCCGGGCCGATGGCCAGCGAATTGATCTCGCGCTCGACCAGTTCGCGTTCGGAGGGCTGGCCGCACCACCAGGTAGCCACATTGGGCATTTTCAGCTCTTCGCCCAGCAGCCGGCGGCAGAGCTTCGGGAGAAACCCGAGCAGCGACTTGGACTCCAGCACGCCGGTGCCCGGCATGTTCAGCACCGCGACCCCGCCCTCGCGGATGGCTTCCAGCAGACCCGGCACCCCCAGCCGCGACTTGCTGTTCAGCTCCAGCGGATCGATGAAGTCGGCATCGACCCGGCGCAGGATGACGTCGGCCCGCTTCAGGCCGGCCACGGTGCGGACATAGGCGCGGCCGTCGCGGACGATCAGGTCGTCGCCCTCGACCAGCAGGAATCCCAGATAGCGCGCCAGGTGGGCCTGCTCGAAATAGGTCTCGCTGAACGGGCCGGGGGTCAGGAGGCAGATGCGCGGGTCGCTGCGGCCCGCGACCGAGGCCAGGCCCTTGCGCAGCTCGTCGAAAAAGGGCGCCAGGCGCTGGACGTTCATGGCGTTGTAGAGGTTCGGATAGGCGCGGCTCAGGACCAGGCGGTTCTCCAGCGCATAGCCCGCTCCCGACGGCGCCTGGGCGCGGTCGTCCAGCACCCACCAGCGCCCATCCGGCCCTCTCCCTAAGTCGGCGGCATAGATCTGCAGATAGCGCCCGCCGGGCGGCTTGACGCCGCGCATGGCGCGCACGAAGTCGGTCGAACCGGTGATGGCCGCGGCCGGCAGGTCGCCTTCGCCGAACAGGCTCGCCTCGCCGTAGATATCCCGCAGCAGGGCTTCCATCAGGGTCGCGCGCTGTTCGACGCCTGTGGCGATCTGCGCCCATTCGGCTTCGCTGAGCAGCAGCGGCAGCGGGTTGATCGGCCAGCTGCGCTCATTCTCCTCGCCATAGATCCGATAGGAGACGCCGGTGTCGCGGATGTGCCGGGTGGCGAGGTTGAAGCGGCTGTCGAACTCGCCCTCCTCATACTCGGCGAAGTCGCCGAGAAAGCAGAGCCAGTAGTCGCGCGGGCCGCCGCCCGGCATCATCAGTTCGTCGGGTACGCCGACATAGGGCCGGTAGTCGCGCAGCCAGCCAGACAGCCTGCGGGCGGAGACCGAGCCCAGGTTCTCGGCGCGACGCTTTGCGGGGGAAGGCTCAGCGGCCAACGGGCATCCTCAGATCAAGGGTCAACGGGAACTCGTCCGTCGCCTCGGGTTGCGGTGGCGTCAGCACGCCTGGACTATGCCCATGCGGCTCGAACCGCGCCTCGCGCCGCGCCTGGGCCTCGTAGGAATTGACCGGAAAAGTATCATAGCTTCGCCCGCCCGGATGGGCGACATGATAGACGCAGCCGCCCAGGGATCGCTGGTTGGCCCGGTCGACAATGTCGAAGGTCAGCGGCGCATCCACCGCCAGGTTCGGGTGCAGCCCGCTGGGCAGCTTCCAGGCCTTGTAGCGAACCCCGGCGACGGCCTGCATCGAGACGCCGGTCGGGGTCATCGGCAGGGCGCGGCGATTGCAGGTGATCATGTGGCGCTCGGGGTTGAAGCCGTCGGCCAGCACCTGCAGCCGCTCGACCGAGGAGTCCACGAACCGCACCGTGCCGGACGCCCCACCCTCCTCGCCCATGACGTGCCAGGGCTCGAGCGCATGGCGCAGTTCCAGGCTGATGTCGCCATACTGAACGCGCCCGTGCACCGGGAAACGGAACGCCATCTGCGCCGCGTACCAATGAGGGTCGAAGCCGTAGCCGGCCCGCTTCAGGTCGGCGAGCACATCCAGAAAATCGTTCCAAATGAAGTGCGGCAGCATGAAGCGGTCATGCAGGCTCGTGCCCCAACGCACCAGTCGTCCGTCCTGTGGCTCACGCCAGAACCAGGCGATCAGCCCACGGAGCAACAGCTGTTGCGCCAGATTCATCCGCGCGTCGGGCGGCATCTCGAAGCCGCGGAATTCCAGCAGGCCCAGCCGCCCGGTCGGCCCGTCCGGCGAATAGAGCTTGTCGATGCAGATCTCGGTGCGGTGGGTATTGCCGCTGACGTCGACCAGCAGGTTGCGCAACAGCCGGTCGACCAACCAGGGCGCGGGCGGTTTGCCCTGGTCCGGCGCCGGGATCATGCTGAGCGCCAAGTCCAGTTCGTAGAGCAGATCGTTGCGCGCCTCGTCCACCCGCGGCGCCTGGCTGGTCGGGCCGATGAACAGGCCGGAGAACAGGTAGGAGAGCGCCGGATGACGCTGCCAATAGAGCAGCAGGCTCTTCAACAGGTCCGGCCGGCGCAGGAAGGGCGAGTCGTCGGGGCTGGCGCCGCCGACCACCACATGCGCCCCGCCGCCGGTGCCGGTATGGCGGCCGTCGAGCATGAACTTGTCGGCGCCAAGGCGGCAGGCGCGGGCGTCCTCATAGCCCCCGGTGGTGATGGCCACCGCCTCGCGCCAGTTGGAGGCCGGCTGCACATTGACCTCGATGACGCCGGGGTCGGGGGTCACCTTCAGGACGCCCATGCGCACATCGTCCGGCGGCGCATAGCCCTCGATGCGCACCGGCGCGCCCTGAGCGGCGACCTCGAGATGCGCCACCAGCTCCAGATAGTCCTCCAGTCGCGCCAGCGGCGGCATGAAGACATAGAGAAAGCCGTCGCGCGGCTCGATGGTCAGCGCCGTGCGCACGATCGCCGTCTTTTCCGGCGCCTTGGCCGGGCCGGGCGTCGGCATTGCATAGACCGCGTCCAGGTTCGGCAGCGCCGGGCGATCCTCATACGGATCCAGCGGGGTGATGTAGGGATAATCCTTCGGCTTCACCCTTGGCAGGGCGCCCAGCGGCAGGCGGAGACCCACGGGCGAGTCGCCGGGCGCCAGATAGAGCGCCTTGCGCTTGAACTTCCAGGCCTCGCTCAGCCATCCGCGGCCCTCGGCCTTGGCCAGCGGCCGGCGCAGCGGCAGCACATAGCCGACCGCCTTGGACAGGCCGCCGGTCATGGCGCGGCGCAGGGTGTCGCGAGCGTCTTCGTCGTCGAGGACTTCGTCGCTCAGCCTGACGTCGGCCGGCAGGTCGCCCTCGGCCTTGATGGCCTGCAGCGGATCCTCTCGCGCCGCCAGCGCCAGCGCTGGATCGATGCCCAGCCTTAGCGCCAGGCGCTGGATCAGGGCGTGCGCCTCGGCCGCTGTCGCGGTCTGCCTCGACGCCCCCCCATCGGCGCCGCGCCAGGCCGGCTGGCCGTCACGCCGCCAGAACAAGCCCAGCGCCCAGCGCGGCAGGGGCTCGCCCGGATACCACTTGCCCTGGCCGAAATGCAGCAGGCCGCCGCGTCCGAACCGGGTGCGCAAGCGATCGATCAGCTGGCCGGCGATCACCGGCTTGGTCGGCCCCGAGGCGTCGATATTCCACTCCGCCGCCTCGAAATCGTCGATCGAGACGAAGGTCGGCTCGCCGCCCATGGTCAGCCGCACGTCGCCGGTCTGCAGCTGGGTCTCGATGCGCCGGCCCAGCCGGTCGAGGGCGGCCCAGTCGAGATCCTCGAACGGTTTGGTGATGCGGATCTCATCCACCAGCCGCGAGACGTTCATCTCGAACTCGAAAATGGTCTGGGCCGGGCTGACCACGCCGGTGATCGCCGCCGAGTTGCGATAATGCGGCGAGGCGGCCAGCGGCAGATGTCCCTCGCCGCACAACAGGCCAGAGGTGGCGTCGAAGCCGATCCAGCCGGCGCCCGGGATATAGACCTCGGCCCAGGCGTGCAGGTCGGTGAAGTCGACCTGGGTGCCTTGCGCGCCGTCGACCGGGTCGATGTCGGCCTTGAGCTGGATCAGGTAGCCGGAGACGAAACGGGCGGCGAGGCCAAGCTTGCGCAGCATCTGCACCAGGAGCCAGGCGCTGTCGCGGCACGAGCCCGAGCCCAGCGCCAGGGTCTCGTCCGGGGTCTGCACCCCCGGCTCCATGCGCACGACATAGGCGACCTTTTGCTGGACCTGCGCATTCAGCCCGACCAGGAAATCGATCGTCCGCTCGCCGTGCGGCGTCAAAGCCGCGAGGGCGGCGTCCAGCAGGGGGCCGTCGTCATCGACCTGTCTGTAGGCGGCCAGGTCGCCGCCCAGGTCGTCGTCATAGGTGAAGGGCAGCACCTCGGCATAGGGCTCGATGAAGAAGTCGAAGGGGTTGATCACCGAGATCTCGGCGGTCAGGTCGACCGTGACGCTGAACTCCGTGGTCCGCTCCGGAAAGACCAGCCGCGCCAGCCAGTTGCCGTGCGGGTCCTGCTGCCAGTTGACGAAGTGGTTGGCCGGGGTGACCGTCAGCGAATAGCTAGGGATGCGCGTGCGACAGTGCGGCGCCGGCCGCAGCCGCACCACCTGCGGCCCCAGCTCGACCAGCCGGTCGTAGCGGTAGCGGGTCACGTGATGCAGCGCGGCGGTGACCGACAGGGCGATCTCCTTGGTTTAAGCCGGCGAAAACTTGGCCGCCCCACTCGTCCTAGCGACCAATGGGCCTAATTCACAAGGTTTGCCGCGCTTCGCAGCCGTGCGGCGCGGGCGCTGGCCCTTTCTTAGGCGCCCGTTCGGAACTCAGGCGGCCGCGACCGTCGCGGCGATGAACCCGCCGCCAAGCACGCGCGAGGGAGCGGCAGCGTCATAGAGCACGCAAGCCTGGCCCGGGGCGACGCCCTCTTCCGGCGCCGCGAAGACCACCCGGACCTCGCCGTCAGCCGCGGCCAGCCGCGCCGGCGCCGGGTCGCGAGTCGAGCGGACGCGGGCGAGAATGGCGCGACCGGCGGCGGCCTCGATGGTCGGCTCGTCGCCCAC
>CALAEG010000272.1 GCA_937890965.1 uncultured Caulobacteraceae bacterium
CGGACGGATCATCCGTCCTAGATCACGATGATTTTGGATTGAAGCAATCCAAAACCATAAACATGATCGTTTCCTAAGAGTGAGAGCGGGATGCGGGCGGAAAACCGCTTCGCACTTTTCCTCATCCGCTCTCGGTTAGACGATCCGGCAGGCCTCTTCAAACGTAAGCCTTGGCGAGCGCTCAAAGAGATTCTGGTCCGTGCCGTGGCCGATCGAGCAGATGAAGTTCGACTCGATCCGCGTGCCGGCGAAAAATTCCGCATCGACCCCGGCGTTGTCGAAGCCGGACATGGGCCCGCAGTCGAAGCCCAGGGCGCGGGCGGCCAGCATCAGATAGGCGCCCTGCAGCGAGCCGTTGCGAAAGGCGGCGGTGCGGGCGAAGTGGGGGTCTTCGAACCAGTCCTTGGCGCCCGGATTGTGCGGGAAGAGCTGCGGCACCTTTTCCGCGAAATCGAGGTCGTGGCCGATGATCACGGTCACCGGCGCCTGCCTGACCTTTGGCGCGTTGCCGGGAATGGCCAGGGCGGCGAGCTTTTCGCGCCCCTCGGGCGAGGCGACCCAGACAAAACGCGCCGGACTGATATTGGCCGAGGTTGGGCCCATCTTGGCCAGGTCGTAGATGGCCCGCATGTCGTCGGGCGTGACCGGCTCGTCGGTCCAGCCATTGCGGGTGCGGGCGGTGCGAAATATCTGATCCAGCGCGTTGGCGCCGAGGGCCTGGCCCATGCCGGAACTCCGTCTTGGTCTGGTGAGGCCGATCGCGGAGCGGCTAGAGCGTCTGCTCGACCCGCGTCACTTCGGGCACATAGTGTTTGAGCATGTTCTCGACCCCCGAGCGCAGGGTGGCCGCCGAAGAGGGGCAGCCGGAACAGGCGCCGCGCATGTTGAGGAAGACCACGCCGGTGGCGGCCTCGAAGCGGTTGAAGGTGATGTCGCCGCCGTCCTGGGCCACCGCCGGGCGGATGCGGGTGTCGAGCAGGTCCTTGATCTCGGCCACCACCTGGGCGGCGTCGCCTTCATAGACGGTGTCGTCATGGCCCTCCTGCTCGGCGTCGAGCAGCAGGGGTTGGCCGGAGGTGAAGTGATCCATGATCGCCGCCAGGATCGGCGCCTTCAGCTGCGGCCATTCGCGGCCGCCGCCGGAACGCATGACTGTGATGAAGTCGGGGCCGAAGAAGACCCGGGTGACGTCGCCCAAAGCGAAGATGGCCTCGGCCAGCGGCGAGGACTCCGCCTCGGCGGCGTCGCGGAACTCGCGCGTGCCCTCGTCGAGCACCTCGCGACCGGGAAGGAACTTGAGAACATCGGGATTGGGGGTGGTTTCGGTCTGGATGAACATGATCGTCTCTCGAACGCTTCCCGCCTCAGATGGCCTTTGCGAGGCCGGGGCGCAAGCGCCGCCTCAACGGCTCATGCCGCGCATGGGCGCCGCCGCGGCGACCGGAATCTGGGCGCGGATGTGAAAGCTCGCCCTCACCGTCCCGGCGCGCTGGAAGACCAGGGTGATGTCCTGCTCGCCGCCCTCGGCCAGCGGCTCCTTCAGGTGTGTCAGCATCAGGTGCAGGCCGCCGGGATGAAAGACCACCTGGCCGTGGGCGGGGATGGTGACCGGCGCGGCCGACTTCATCGTCGACATGCCGGCCATATCCTCGGTCTCGTGGATGTCGACGCTGGCCGCACAGGCGCAGCGGGCGGCGACGAGCTCGTCCGGCGCATTGCCTGAATTGGCGATGACCATATAGGCGGCGCTGTTCGGCGTACCGCCGAACGAGGTGCGCACCATCCGGCTTGAGACGGTGATGTCGCCCTTCTTGACCTGGTGCGGATCGGCGCGCCCCCCACCGGCGGCCAGGATCGTCGCGGCGAACAGCGAAACGAGAACGGCGCGGTGGCTAGCGGCGGCCATGGACGCCTTCTAGGCCTTGTCGCTCCAGAAACCCACCAGGCGTTTGGTCTCCGCGATCACGGGTTCGGCCAATGTGCACGCCTTTTCGGCGCCGGCGGCGAGAACGCGATCGATTTCGGCCGGATCGGCGGCGTACTTGGCCATTTCCGCCGCCATCGGCGACAGGGTTTCGATCAGCAGGTCGGCCAGCGCCGGCTTGAACGACTGGCCGAAGCCCTGGCCGCCATATTCCTTGAGCACATCGGCCTCGGTTCGGCCTGAAAGCGCCGAGTAGAGCCCGACCAGATTGTCCGCCTCTGGACGGTCCTTGAGCCCCTCGACGCTTTCCGGCAGCGGCGCGGGATCCGTGCGCGCCTTTCTGATCTTGGCCGCAATCGTGTCGGCGTCGTCGGTCAGGTTGATCCGCGACTGATCGGAAGGGTCGGACTTCGACATCTTTACCCGGCCGTCGCGCAGGGACATGACCCGCGCGCCCGGCCCTTCGATCAGCGGCTCGGGCAGCGGAAAATAGCCGGGCGCGTCGAAGTCGTGATTGAACTTCTGGGCGATGTCGCGGGTCAGCTCCAGATGCTGTTTCTGGTCCTCGCCCACCGGCACGTGGGTGGCCTTGTAGACCAGGATGTCGGCGGCCTGCAGCACCGGATAGGTGTAGAGGCCGACGCTTGCGCCTTCCTTGTGCTTGCCGGACTTCTCCTTGAACTGGGTCATGCGATCGAGCCAGCCGATCCGGGCGACGCACTGGAAGATCCAGGCGAGCTCGGCATGGGCGGCGACCGCCGACTGCGGGAAGATCACCGCCTTCCTGGGATCGACCCCGGCGGCCAGATAGGCGGCGGCAATCTCGCGGGTCTGGGTGGCGAGCTGGTCGGGCGCCTGCCAGGCGGTGATGGCGTGCAGGTCGACGACACAGAACAGGCACTCCATCCGGTTCTGCAGATCGACGAACTTCTTCAACGCGCCCAGATAGTTGCCGAGATGCAGCGCGCCGGAGGGCTGCACGCCGGAGAGCACACGGTCGGGGCCTGAATAGGCGGGGATGGGGAGGTCGGTCATGGGATGACTTGGGTTTCGAGGCGATGGGACAGGCGCGCGGGCGCGCGCCAACGAACGGAAACTAGGCCGGTCCGCCGCGCCATCGCCGAATTTGCGCTGTCGTCAATCGCATGGCCGGCCATTAGCCCCAATGTTCCGACTAGGGCAAGGGCGTGGGAATGTCGGCGGCCTCGATCCGGGCCGGTCGCCTCAAGGCCGCGCGAAGCTCGCCGACGGTGATCCCGCCTGACGCGAACAGCAGAAGCGGATAGGCCGCGCCAGCGAAGACCAGCACCAGCAGGATGACGATCTCCTTGGCGTGGATGGGGCCAAGGCTGAGGGAACCGAGCAGTCCCTGCAGCTGCGGGCGATAGTGTCCGGCCGCCGCCAGCAGCAGGCCGAGTGCGACGCTGGCCGCCAGGATGCGGATCAGCTTGGAGCGGGCGCGGGCGCCGATCGCATAGTGGCCGCGCCGGGCCAGGGTGAAGCTCATCATGATCACGTTCAGCCAGGCCGCCAGGCTGGTGGCGGCCGCGATCCCCGGCACGCCGATCAGGTGGAACAGGGTCAGGCCCGCCGCCACGGTGATCGCCACCGAAATCAGCGCATAGCGCATCGGCGTGGCCGTATCCTGGCGGGCGAAGAAGGCGCGGTTGGTGATCTGGGCCAGCACGAAGGCCGGCACGCCCCAACCGTATTGCTGCAAGGCCAGAGCGGTGGCGTGGGCGTCGAGGCTCTTGAAGGCGCCGCGGGTATAGAGGGCGTCGATCATGAAGAAGGGGATGGTGACCAGCGCCGCCGCCGCCGGCAGGGTGAGCGCCATCGAGAAGGTGATCGCCTCGTCCATGGCGCTGCGGGAGCCGGCCTCGTCGCCGCCGTGGACGGCGCGGGACAGCCTGGGCAGCAGGGCCACGCCGATGGCGACGCCGACAAGGCTCTGCGGCAGCTGATAGAGCCGGTCGCAGACCGCCAGCCAGGACCGCGCGCCATTGATCGGCGAGACCAGGATCTGCGACACGAAGACGTTGATCTGGCTGGCGCTGGCGGCGATGGCGCCGGGAACGGCCAGGCCTATCAGCTGGCGGATCTGAGGCGTCAGCCTCGGCCAGCGCCAGTCGACATGCGCGCCGGACCGGCGCACGCCGTACCAGAGCAGGGCGGCCTGGGAGACTCCGGCGGCGAGCACGCCCCAGGAGGCGGCTATGGCCGCCGGCTGCGGCGCATGGGCCGGGATCACCGTCACCAGGGTCCAGATGTTGAGCAGCACCGGCGCCACCGCCGACAGGATAAAGCGGTTGCGCGCCTGCAGCACGCCCGACAGATGGGCGTAGATCGCCATGCAGGGCAGGTAGGGCATGGTGATCATGGTCAGGATCACCGTCAGGTGGAACTTGGCTGGATTGGCCGCGAACCCCGGGGCGAAGGCCATGATCACCCAGGGCATGGCCAGCTCGGCCGCGACGGTGATGGCCAGGGTCGCCGCCGCCAGGGTGGCCATGGCGTCGGCGGCCAGGGTGTCGGCGACGTCCTCGCCCTCGTGCTCCAGCGACTTGGCGTAGGTCGGCACGAAGGCCGAGGCGAAGGCGCCCTCGGCGAAGATGCGGCGAAACAGGTTCGGAAACGCAAAGGCGGTGTTGAAGGCGTCGGCGGCGAAGGTGGCGCTGGCGCCCATATAGTAGCTGACCGCCAGGTCGCGGACGAAGCCCATCACCTTGCTGATCAGGGTGAAGGCCGAAAAGATGATCGAAGAGCGGATCATGCCCGCCCGCGCGCTCCTCGCCGGAGGCGCGGCCGGGACGGCAGCGGCGGGTTCGATGGTCACCGGGCGGCGGTACGCTGGGTCGTGGGGGTGGTCAAGCGGGCGTTAGCGCGCCGGATTTGAAGTTCGTCAACAGATTGGATCAAGCCCGGTACGAACTTCAAATCCAAAAGGCACGCTAAACAATCAAGAGGTTCCTAGTGCGGCTCTTGATCCATAAATTCGCTCCCAGCCGGCCACAACGCCCCGGCGAATTTCTGGATCGCCGCACTAGCGTGCGACGCTGGCGCGCGCGCGTTCCACGCGCGGACGGCCCTGCGTCGGCTCGGTCGGCTCCTCGTCGAGCACCTGGCTGAGGGCGGTCTTCAAGGCGTTGATCGGCCGGGCGGCGGTGAATTTGCCGCCCTCCGGTCCGTGGCAATAGAAGGCGTCGACGGCGCGTTCGCCATAGTTGTCGATATGGGCCGACTGGATGGACAGCCCGGCCTCGGCCAGGGTTCGGGCGATGGCGCCCAGCAGGCCCGGCCGATCGCGGCCGGAGACCTCGATGACCGTGGCCTCGTCGGAAGCCTCGTTGTCGATGATGACCGAGGGCGTGATGGTGAAGGCCGCGGCGCGGCCGGGGTCGCCGACCCGATGCGGCTTGGTCTCATCGGTTTCGCCGCGCGCCGCCGCTTCCAGCGCCGCCGTCAGCCGCTCCAGCGCGCGCGGGCTGTCGCTGCCCAACGCCTCGCCCCGTATGTCCTGAACGAAGAAGAGGTCGAGCACCTCGGACTTCGACGAGGTGAAGGCGCGTGCGCCCACCACGTTAGCCCCGAAATCGGCGATGGCCACAGTCAGGTCCGCGAACAGGCCGCGGCGATCGTGGGCGGCCACAATCACCTCGGTGGCATTGCTTTCCAGTCGGATCGACGCCGAGGCCGCCGCGCCGCCCTGGGCGGCCGCCCTCCGGGCCAAGGCCGCGTGAGCCAGGTATTCGTCGGCCGAGAAGGCGGTGAAATAAGCGTTCTCCATCGCGCCCGCCCAGTCTTCCGCCGCCGGCTCGGCGGTGATCAGCACCGTGCGCGCCTCGTCGGCCGCCGCATGCAGGTGGCGGCTGAAGGTGGCCGCGGCGTCGGCGGTGCGGCCGCCGCGGAACACCGCCTCGGTCGCCCCGAACAGCTCTCGCATCAACTGGCCCTTCCAGCCGTTCCAGACCCCCGGCCCTACGGCGCGGATGTCGGCGACGGTGAGCAGCAGCAGAAGTCGCATCCGCTCCGGCGTCTCGACGATCTGGGCGAAAGCGGCCACCGTGCGGGGGTCGGCGACGTCGCGCTTCTGCGCATAGTCGCTCATCACCAGATGGTGCTCGACCAGCCAGGCGACCAGTTCGACCCGTTCGCGCTCCAGCCCCAGCCGCTCGCAAGCCGCCCTGGCCGCCCGCGCCCCGGCCTTTTCCTGGCCGCCGACCCCGCCCTTGCCGGTGTCGTGCAGCAGCATGGCCAGGAACAGCACCTCCTTGTCCTTGATCAGCGGCCACATGGCGACCGACAGGGGATGGTCCTTGACCAGCTGGCCGTTGGCGATGTCGGCGATGATCCCCACCGCCCGCAGCGTGTGCTCGTCGACGGTGTAGGAGTGGTACATATTGAACTGCATCTGGGCGACGATGTGCCCAAACTCGGGGAGAAAACGGCCGAGCACGCCGCTCTCGTTCATCATGGTCAGGGTGCGATAGGTGCTGCGGCCCCGCGCCAGCACATCGAGAAAAGTCTTGGCGGCTTCCGGATCGCGCCTGAGCTTCGAGGTGATCAACGGCAGCGAACGGGTGGCGGCGGTGAAGGCGTCCGGGTGCAGGTCGAGGTCGCGGCGGTCAGCGATGGCGAACAGCCTGAGCAGGTTGACCGGATCGCGCTCGAAGGTCTCAACGCCCTCGATGGTCAGCCGGCCGCTCTCGATCAGGAAGCCGGGCTCGTCCAGCGGCTTGGGCCCGACGCCGCGGCGGCGCGGCAGGAAGCGCGACAGGCCCTTGGGCGCGGTCTTTTCGGCGTCGGCCTCCAGCTTGGCGCAGAATTCCCGCGTCAGCACCCCGACCTCTCGGGCGATCAGGAAGTAGCGGCGCATGAACCGCTCGACTGCGGGCGTATTGTCGCCGTCCTT
>CALAEG010000273.1 GCA_937890965.1 uncultured Caulobacteraceae bacterium
GATCAGCCGCCGTGCGACCTGCACGGACACGCCCGCGACCCTGGCGATGGCATCCAGGCCGATCAGCAGCTCGCGACCAGCGTCGTGGTCTTGACCACCGTGGTCGCTATTGGTCATGCAGTCCTCACGCCCAAGCGCCCCGCCGACCACCCGGATCGACCCGCACGGAGCCGGCGGGACGTAGGTCGCCGGGTAGGCACCCCGGTTCCACGACTGGACTCTCGCTCGGTGGCATGGCTCATTCTCGGCAACCTGGGGAGGCGTCGATGCGAGCACTGGCCTTGGCGGTCGCTGCGTTGGCGGTGTTTGCGACACCGGCGTCGGCTATCGCTTACAGCTCTTCCGACTATTACACCAACAGCAGCGGTCACCGCGTGCATCGGCCAGAGCGAAGCCAGACACCGCCCGCCGGCGCCACCGCTCATTGCCGTGACGGGAGCTGGAGCTTCAGCCAGCACCACCAAGGCACGTGCTCCCACCATGGCGGCGTCGAGGCATGGCGATGAGTGAACTCCCGCCAGTCGAACATGCGGCCGAGGTCGAGCCAGAGCCCGTGCGGATACCTCCCGCAACCCACCAGGCGGTCCCACGAGCGCCAGATCCGTTTCGCTCGGACGTGATTCTGCGGCTCGCCATCGCACTCGCCGTGGTGATGGCTGGCGCCAGCGTGGCTTACTACTTCGCGGTCTATCTGCCGGCGAGAGATGCTCGTGCTCATGCCGACGCCGTAGCGGCAAGCGCAGCTCAGGCGGCAAATGCGGCGCAGTCGTCTGCGGTCGCGGCTGCAGATCAAGATCGTCGACGGGCTGCCTACCAGGCCTGCTTGGCAAACGCGGATTTGACCTATCACGCCACGTGGAACGGCAACTGCGCAGATCTGGCGACAAAGCAGGCTGCGCAACTCACCAATTGCCTGGCCTTGGGCTCGACGCGAGATGTCTGTGCTGCGACTTGGCCGGCGCTGCCCGCAGCGGACTGTACGCTGCCAACTTATCTTTCCGATACGTTGGATTCCGACCTAAAGGCAGCGAACACGTTGTGCCTAGACCAAGCAAAAGCCGGGTTGTGACCGCGTCAGCGCGGGCACACTTGTTGGAAGGTTAGGCCGACCGCCCCGCCGAACGCTTTCTCCCAAGCCGCAATCAATCAGACGATGATCTCGGGGCGTCGCTCGCACTCGCGGGGAGTTGGTCAATCGTAGGCGCTGTTCTCAGGCCACGTCGGTGTCGGCAGGCGTGCAGGACCAGGGCGGCAGTTCGTCCAGGCGCCTCATCGGATGGCCCTGGACGATGCGGGTGGTAAGCGGCGGGTGGCGCCACCGCGCGCGTTGCCGCCAAGCAGGTCGCGACAGAGCACGTTATCGCCCGGTGGCAACGGAGAGCGACCTGAACTCCCGTTGTGGCCCCTGGCGGAGCGGCATCGTGGTCCCACCAAAACGGCCTCGTCTTAGAGTCCGTTTCGATATTCACTTCAGGGAGAGCCGGCTATCTGACCATGCCGAAAGGGCGTCGACATATCTGCGCTCGGATAACCAAGGAACTCAGTCGCGTGACCGACACCTTGTGGGTCTGCAAAGCGGAGCCAAACTGAAGTGTTCTGTCCGTGGTATGAAAATTCATACTTGTACAAATAGTGGCCAAGCTGGGCCCACCGGCCGCTCCAGACGACCGTGCCATTCACCAGTCCGTCGATCTGCCCGTTGCTGTGGAAAAACCATTGGCCACCCTCCACGTCCCACGTCACGTCCGCGACCGGATCCTCGACGGAAGCCGGGTTGGTCTGAGGGGTGGGCGCGCCTCCCATGCAGGCTACGTGTCCAACGGCGTCGACCGTGATCTGCGTATTCACCGCGCACGTGACCTGGTGGACCTGCTTGGTGACCGCGTCAGTGTTATCGAAAACCATCGTTTGCCACATCGTGCAGCTGATGGTGTGTCCGGCAGTGTCGAACGTGACCGGCCTGTTCGCCACGCAAAAGAAAACCAGAGTCCATTGGCCGCCGGACCCGTCGTTGTAGAAATTTTGGGCTTCAAACATTCGTCCCAGAATGCAGGCTGATACGAAGCCGCCCGGGCCTCGAGTAGGAGCGCCAAGACACGGGACAGTGCCGCCTCCCGCCGTATTGAACGTAGTCACGGGCTGGGCGCCGGCCGCCGGCGCAGCGAAGCACGCCAGCGTCCCGCATGCTATCGCCAAGGCTATCAATAGTCTGCGCACACCATTCTCCACTTCGCTCCAGGCGCGCCGACGGTCGATTTCGCGCGCCAAGACACAGAAAGCGCTCGAGAGCGCGCATTCTCTTTGATGTGCATCAACCAAGGGACTCATTGGAGGGCGCGCGACGCTGGCTTGCGTTACCCGCGGGCCGGCGCGCCCCCTCCAGACACCCACTTTCCCGCGGTTTCCCGCCGGGGTCTGGCGGCGCGGTAACGCCGCCGATTGAGGGTAAGCGGTGTTCTCTCAGGCCACGTCGGCGGCGGCAGGCGTGGAGGACCAGGGCAGCAGCTCGTCCAGGCGGCTCATGGGGTGGCCTTTTACGATCCGGGTGATGACGTTGGCGAGGTAGGTTTCGGGATCGCGGCCGGCCAGCTTGCAGGTCTCGATGAGCGAGGCGAGGATCGCCCAGTGCTCGCCACCGCCGTCGGAGCCGGCGAAGAGGGCGTTCTTGCGGTTCAGGGCGATGGGACGGATGGCCCGCTCGACGATGTTGGAGTCCATTTCGACGCGGCCGTCACCCAGGAAGAGGCTGAGCCCGTCCCATCGGGCGAGCGCGTAGCGGATGGCCTCGGCGAGTTTGCCCTTCTGGCTGACGCGCTCGAGCTGGCTCTTCAGCCAGGGCTTCAAGGCATCGACCAGCGGCTGGCTCAGTTCTTGGCGCACACGTCGCCGCTCGTCAGCCGAGCGGCCGCGGATGTCGTTCTCCACGGCGTAGAGCTTGGCGATCCGCTCCAGCACCTCGCTGGCGATGGGCGCCGGACCCGCCGCGGCGATCTCGTAGAAGCGCCGGCGCACATGCGCCCAGCAGAGGGCCAGGCGGATATCGCCCTTCTCCGCCAGGGACCGATAGCCGGCATAGCCGTCGACCTGCAGCACGCCCTTGAAGCCCACCAGGTGCGCCGCGGCGCGCTCCGCCTTGCGGTCGGGGGCGTAGACATAGACCACGCCCGGCGGATCGGTCCCGCCCCAGGGGCGATCGTCGCGGGCGTAGGCCCACAGCTGGCCGGTCTTGGTGCGGCCGCGGCCAGGATCGAGCACCGGCGCCGTCGTCTCGTCGGCGAACAGCTTCGAAGATCGCTTGAGCGTCTCCAGCAGCCGCTCGTGGACGGGTCTGAGCAGGAAGGCCGCCCGCCCGGTCCAGTCGGCAAGGGTCGAGCGGTCGAGGTTGATGCCCTGGCGGGCCCAGATCTGGGCCTGGCGATAGAGGGGTAGGTGATCGGCGTACTTGGAGACGACCACGTGCGCCACCGTCGCCTCCGTCGGCATGCCGCCCTCGATCAGCCGCGCCGGCGCCGGCGCCTGCACCACCACGTCCTCGCAGGCGCGGCAGGCGTACTTGGGCCGGCGGATCACCAGCACCCGAAGTTGGGCGGGTACGATGTCCAGCCGTTCGGCGCGGTCCTCGCCGATCAGGTGCAGACCGCCTGAGCAGTGCGGACAGGTCTTGTCCTCGATGTCGATGATGCTCTCGATCCTGGGCAGGTGCGCCGGCAGCGATCCACGGTTGGCCCGCCGCTTGGCCGCCCGTTCGCTCTTCGCGGCGGGCGCCGTGGCTTCCGCCGCAGCCTCGCCGGCGGCGATCTCCTGCTCGACGTCTTCCAGACTTAAGGACAGCTGATCGGGGTCCAGCGTCTCGGCCCGGCGGCCGAAGCGATGGCGCTGCAAGGCCTTGATGATCTGGCGCAGCCGCTCGATCTCGGCGTGGGCATGGTCCTTGGCGAGCAGCGCCGCCGCATGCTCGGCCCGCTCCTTGGCGAGCAGAGCCTTCAGCGTCTCGACGTTGTCCGGGGACCCTTCGTCCATGACCGATCAGACCACATCTGGAGGCCCTTGAGGCGCCCCCGCGAACCGCCTGATTCACTTCGCCGCAGCCTCATGCCGTCGCCTCCGGCGCCCGCGTTCGACGCGTCCGCTGCACCCGCCGCCAGTCCAGCCCCTCCAGCAGCGCCGCCAGCTGCGCCGGGGTCAGCCGCATCACCCCATCCTGCACCTTCGGCCAGCTGAAGGCGCCTTGCTCCAGCGTCTTGGCCAAGAGCCACAGGCCCGTGCCGTCCCACCAGATCATCTTCACTCGGTCGGCGCGCTTGGCCCTGAAGACGTAGACCACGCCCGAGTAGGGATCCTTGAGCAGATGGTCCTTCACCAGCGCCGCCAGCCCGCCCATGCCTTTGCGGAAGTCCACCGGCCGGGTCGCCACCAGCACCCGCACCGAGGCCGGCGTCCCCGCGAAGGCGGGGATCACCGCATCGCCTTCAGCGCCTTGATCACCGCCGCCACGGTCTTGGCCTCAGCGCCGCGCCGCACCCGGACCACCACACCGTCGATCTCCAGCTCAATGTCGCCGCGTCCAGCCCGCGCCGGCCTCGGCCGCGCCCGCTCGGTCTTCGCGGGCGCCTCGATGAGCGCCGGCACGAAGCTCATCACCGGCTCGGGATCAACGGTCCGCATCCCGCGTCGCCAGCCGAACAGTTGCTGCGGGCGGATGTCGTGGCGCCGGGCCACCTCCGACACCGTCGCGCCTGGCGCCAACGTCTCCTCGACGATCCGCGCCTTGTCGTCCGACGACCATCGCCGCCGGCCGCCCACGCCTGTCAGCATCTCCAGCCGGCGAACCAGCACCGGTCTAGGGTTAAGCGTAGGGTTAAATCCAGACATGAAACGATCCGCCCAAGGGGATCGTCACCATCGCCGGCCGGCCGGCTCAAAGGAAGGTGGGGTCCGGACAGCGCTTACCCTAAACGACGCAGGGGTTGAACTCATCGCAACCGGGGCCCGTAGTGAGGGGGCGGGACGAGGGGTTCGGCTGCTGGAACGCAAATAAGAGGTGCAGAAGTCGGGACTCAACCCGCTAGGCAACGGGCTTCAACTCGTTTCCGACATACCACAAGCGTGTTTCCCACACCGCCTTCCATGACCGGGAGCAGGCGGGGCGCAAGCGCCTCGCGCCTCAGAGCCTTTGCAATTAGTTGGGCCGAGCAGGAGTCGGGCGTGTCGGCTATATTCCACACGACCACACCACCCGGCCTCGCCGTTCTGGCGAGGTGTGCACCAACGTCACTGGTTAGGATTGACTCTGGTATTTCTACGCCACTGAAAACGTCTACCGCGACCGCGTCCCACTGCCGAGAAGTCGATCGCAGAAACTCGATCGCATCGGCAGGAATGCATTCCACATCCTGCGGAAGATGAAACCACCGCCGGGCGATGTCGAAGGCGTTCGGCCAGTTGTCGATGGCCGTGACCGATACTCCGCGACGACTGAGGAGCGTCGCAAGCGCCCCTCCGGCTGTTCCGAGCAGCAACACGCTTTTCGCGCCTTCGAGAACTTCTCCCATCGCGGCGATGTATTCGAGGAGATTGTTGCCGCGAGAATCTACGTGCGTGTAGAGCGCGCCATTGTCGAAATAGAGGCGCGAGCCGTCAAAGCGGTGCTCGATGACGCAGACGCTGCGCTCTCCTTCCAACTGCCGAACTAAAACCTTCATCTAGAGGCGGTCCTCATCGCGGCGGCTGCGAGGTGCTGTCAGTCTAATGCTAACTTATCTCCACTTAAGGCCGAAAAGGCCGTTGTGGAGCAAGGGGTTGGTGAAGCTGTGCATCGGCTTCGAAGCGGGACCCCGGGCATCCCGCGCCATAGTATTGAACTAAAAGGGGAAATCAGCGGATTGCCGGGGTCCCGATCGGCACCGATAGGGTGAGACCATCAACATCAATCCCCCTGGACGTGCGATAGTCGGGTCATGACTGCCACGCCACCGACTATGGAAACCCGCGAACTCAAAGACGGATCGGGCTGGTACGTGCGCGTGACCTGGCCAACGGGCGCGCCGGAAGACGTCGACT
>CALAEG010000274.1 GCA_937890965.1 uncultured Caulobacteraceae bacterium
CGACATCAAGCGGGTCATCGCCTATTCGACCTGTTCGCAGCTCGGCTACATGTTCATCGCCGCCGGCGTCGGGGCCTATCAGGCGGCCATGTTCCACCTCTTTACCCACGCCTTCTTCAAGGCGTTGCTGTTCCTCGCCGCCGGCAGCGTCATCACCGCCATGCACCACGAGCAGGACATGCGGAAGATGGGCGGGCTGTGGCGGCGGATCCCGCTCACCTATGCGGTGATGCTGATCGGCACCCTGGCGATCACCGGCGTCGGCATTCCCGGCCTCGATATCGGCTTTGCCGGCTTCTATTCCAAGGACGCCATCATCAACGCGTCCTATGCGGCCATGCGCGATGGCGGCGGGGCAGCCGGGTTCGCCTTCGTCATCTCCATCCTCGCCGCCGGCCTGACCTCCTTCTATTCCTGGCGGCTGATCTTCATGACCTTCCACGGCCAGCCGAAATGGGGCCCGACCGCCGTTGCCGCGGTGATCAATGACGATCACGCCTCCGGCGCCCAGATCGAGACCCACGACGAGCCGCTGGACGACCACGCGCACGACGACCATGGCCACGGCGTCCACGATCTTGAACCGCGCGAGCCCGGCTGGTCGATCCGCTTCCCGCTGATCATGCTGGCCATCGGCGCGGCCGCGTCTGGTTATCTCTTCGTCGAGAAGTTCATCGGCGAGGGCCGGGCGGGCTTCTGGCGCGGCGCCATCTTCACCGGCCCGACCAACCACGTGCTCGACCAGATCGGCTCGCTGCCGGCCTGGGAAACCTGGGCGCCGCTCACTGTCACAGCCGCCGGCTTCATCATCGCGTTCTGGATGTACATCCAGAACGAGGGCCTTGGCGCGCGCCTGGCCGCGCGGCGCGGGCCGCTCTACTTTTTCATCTACAACAAGTGGTTCTTCGACGAGCTCTACGACCTGGTCTTCGTGCGCGGGGCTCAGGCGCTGGGCGACTTCTTCTGGAAGATCGGCGATCAACGGATCATCGATGGGCTTGGCCCGAACGGCGTCGCCTTCCTGTCAGCCCGCTTCGGCCGCCGCGTCGGCAAGCTGCAGAGCGGCTATGTCTATCACTATGCCTTCGTGATGCTGCTGGGGGTGGCCGGCCTGCTCAGCTACGCCCTCTATGCGTGGTCAAGGTAGACCATGACCGGCATCCTCAGCCTCATCACCTTCTCGCCCCTGATCGGCGTGGCGGCCATCCTGCTGCTCAAGTCGTTCGCCAAGCCGGACCAGCAGGAGGCTTCCTACCGCGCCGCCCGCTGGATCGCGCTGGTCACCACGCTGGCGACCCTGGCGCTGTCGGTCCTGCTGGTCGCCCAGTTCGACCCGCGCCAGGCCGGCTTCCAGTTCGTCGAGAACCAGGCCTGGTTCTCCGGCATCCGCTATCGCATGGGCGTCGACGGGCTTTCGGTGCTGTTCGTGCTGCTGACCGCCTTTCTGATGCCGCTCTGCATCGCGGCCAGCTGGACCTCGATCAAGGAGCGCGTGCTCGAATACATGATCGCGTTTCTGGTGCTCGAGGTCCTGATGATCGGGGTCTTCTGCGCGCTGGACCTGATCGTCTTCTACCTGTTCTTCGAGGGCCAGCTGGTCCCGATGTTCCTGATCATCGGGGTCTGGGGCGGCCAGAACCGGGTCTACGCCGCCTACAAGTTCTTCCTCTACACCCTGCTGGGTTCGGTCCTGATGCTGGTGGCCATTCTGGCCATGGCCGGGATCGCCCACACCACCTCGATCCCGGCGCTGCTCGCCTACCATTTCGATCCGAAGGTGCAGCTCTTGCTGTGGCTCGCCTTCTTCGCCTCCTTCGCGGTGAAGATGCCGATGTGGCCGGTGCACACCTGGCTGCCCGACGCCCACGTCGAGGCGCCGACGGCGGGCTCGGTGATCCTGGCCGGCATCCTGCTGAAGATGGGCGGTTACGGCTTCCTGCGCTTCTCGGTGCCGATGTTCCCGGACGCCTCGCACTATTTCACGCCGCTGATCTTCACCCTCTCGGTCATCGCCATCATCTACACGTCGCTGGTCGCCTTCCGGCAGACCGACGTGAAGAAGCTGATCGCCTATTCCTCGATCGCCCATATGGGCTTCGTGACCATGGCCATCTTCTCCGGCACGGTTCAGGGCGAGCAGGGCGCCATCTTCCAGATGCTCAGCCACGGGGTGATCTCCGGCGCGCTCTTCCTCTGCGTCGGCGTGGTCTATGACCGCATGCACACGCGCGAGATCGCCTTCTATGGCGGACTGACCGCGCGCATGCCCTGGTATGCGGCGGTCTTCATGCTCTTCACCCTTGGCAATGTCGGCCTGCCCGGCACCTCGGGCTTCGTCGGCGAGATCCTGAGCCTGGTCGGGGTCTATCGGGTCTCGACCTGGACGGCGATCTTCGCCGCCTCCGGCGTCATCCTCTCGGCCACCTACGCGCTCACCCTCTATCGGCGGATGATGTTCGATCCCCTGACCAATCCCAAACTCGCCGCCATCGCCGACCTCGACTGGCGCGAGGTGGTGATCTTCTCGCCGCTGATCCTGGGCACCCTGGCGCTCGGCCTGCAGCCCGGCCTGGTGTTCAACCTGACCGCGGCCTCGGCGGAAAAGCTGGTCGCCGCCTATCATGTGATCGGCGGCTGATGGACATTTCCGCAGCCCTGCATCTGGCCCTGCCGGAACTCTTCCTCGCCATCTCGGCGCTGGTGCTGCTGCTGGTCGGCGCAATGACGCCCCGCTCGGATGCCGTTCTGGTCTGGATGCTGTCCGGGCTGGCCCTGGCCATATCCGCCGGACTGGCGGCGATCGGGCCGCTGGGGACCGCCTTCTCCGGCGGCTTCGTCGCCGACCAGGCCTCGGTCTTCGCCAAGGTGGCCATCTATCTGATGAGCGCGGTGGCGCTCTTCCTGGGCTCCGGCTGGCTCGGCCGGCTGAACGCGCGCCAGTTCGAATACCCGATCCTGGTCCTTTTGGCCGCGCTCGGCATGGGGGTCATGGTCTCATCCGGCGACCTGATCTCGCTCTATGTCGGGGTCGAGCTGCAGTCGCTGGCCCTCTACATCCTGGCCGCCTTCCGCCGCGACGACGCCAAGGCCTCGGAAGCCGGGTTGAAATATTTCGTCCTGGGCGCGCTGTCCTCCGGCCTTTTGCTCTACGGGGCCTCGCTGATCTACGGCTTCGCGGGCTCGGTGAAGTTCGCCGATATCGCCGCGGCCGTGCATGCGGGCGCCGGCAATGGCGTGCTGTTCGGCCTGGTCTTCCTGATCTGCGGCCTGGCCTTCAAGGTCGCCGCCGCGCCCTTCCACATGTGGACGCCGGACGTCTATGAGGGGGCGCCCACGCCGGTGGTGGCCTTCTTCGCCGCAGCGCCCAAGTTCGCCGCCATGGTGCTGTTCGCCCGCGCGCTCGCCGACGCCTTCCCCGGCGCGGCGACCCAGTGGCGCGAGGTGCTGATCGTTGTCGCGGTCATCTCCATGCTGCTCGGCGCCTTCGCCGGCCTGGTGCAGCGCAATCTGAAGCGGCTCTGGGCCTATTCCTCGATCGCCAATGTCGGCTACGCCCTGGTCGGCCTGTCCGCCGGCACCCATGAGGGCGTCCAGGCCATGCTGGTCTTCATGGTCCTCTACATGATCGACGTCACCGGCTTCTTCGCCTGCCTGATGGCGCTCAGCCGCGACGGCAAGCCGATGGAGACCATGGACGACATGGCCGGCCTGATGCGCGAGCGGCCCGGCATGGCGCTGGCCATGACCGCCTTTTCGGTCTCGGCCCTCGGATTCCCGCCGTTTTCCGGCTTCTGGGCGAAATTGTACGTCTTCCGCGCCATCATCGACGCCGGCTACAGCTGGGTCGCCGTGGTCGGCTTGGTCTCGAGCGTGGTGGCGGCCTTCTACTATCTGCGCCTGATCAAGGTGATGTGGTTCGACCCGCCAGCCGGCAAGGTGGACGCCGCCCCGGCCGACGCCAAGGGCGTGGCCTATGCCGCGGCGCTCTTCTCCTTTCCAGTGGTGCTGATCGCCCTGATTGGCCTCGATCCCCTGGCAAGGGTCGCCGCCTCCGCCTTCGGACTGGGCTGAAGCAGACCTGATGGTATCGACGCGGACCGCGGTTCCCATCCTGGCGTTTGACGAGCTCGACTCGACCAATTCCGAAGCCCGGCGGCGCGCCGAGGCCGGGGAGGCGGGGCCGCTGTGGATCACCGCCCTTCGCCAGACCGCCGGCCGCGGCCGCCGCGGCCGCAGCTGGGAGACCGGCCAGGGCAATCTGGCCGCCACTCTCTTGATGACCACCGAGCGCGAGCCGCGCGACGCGGCCCAGGTCTCCTTCATCGCCGCGCTCGCCGTCAGCGACCTGGCCCGCGCCTATCTGCCGGCCAGCCGCGTCAAGGTGAAATGGCCCAACGACGTCATGGTCGACAACCGCAAGCTGGCCGGCGTCCTGGTCGAGTCCGGCCAGCGGCCCGAGGGCGGGCTCTGGCTGGCCATCGGGACCGGGATCAACCTGCTCAAGGCGCCCGAGCACGCCGAGCGACCGGCGATCACGCTGAGCGCCGCGACCCTGACGCCGCCGCCCGAGCCCAGGGTGGCGCTGGAAGGCCTGGCCGCCGCCTTCGCCGACTGGCTCGAGGTCTGGGACGAAAAGGGCTTTGCGGCCATCGCCGCGGCCTGGACCGAGCGCGCCCAGGGTCTGGGCCAGGCCTGCAGCGTGCGCCTGCCCACCGAGACCATCGAAGGCGTCGCCGAAGGCCTCGACAGCGACGGCGCGCTGCGGCTGCGCTTGGCGGACGGGGCTTTGAGGCGCATCACCGCCGGCGACGTTTTTTTCGGGAGCGCCTGACACATGCTGCTGGCCATCGACCAGGGCAACACCAACACCCTTTTCGCCGTGCATGACGGCGAGAAGTGGCTCCGCCAGTGGCGCACCGCGACCGAATCGACGCGCACAGCGGACGAGTACGCTGTCTGGCTTTCCCAGCTGCTCAATCTCGCGGATTTATCGCTTAAGGATCTCGACGGTTGCGTGATCTCCAGCGTCGTGCCGCAGTCGCTGTTCAATCTGCGCAACCTGGCGCGCCGCTATCTGCACGTGGAGCCGATGGTGGTGGGCGACAATGTCGATCTCGGCATGGAAGTGCGCATCGCCAAGCCGTCCGAAGCCGGCGCCGACCGGCTGGTGGACGCCATCGGCGCCCACATCACCTATCCCGGCGACCTGATCGTCATCGACAGCGGCACGGCCACCGTCTTCGACGTGGTCGCCGCCGACGGCGGGCTGGAAGGCTGCGCCATCGCGCCCGGCATCAACCTCTCCATGCAGGCCCTGCACGAGGCCGCCGCCAACCTTCCGCGCATCGCCATCCAGCGCCCGGCCCACGTCATCGGCCGCGACACGGTGGAATCCATGCAGGCCGGCGTCTATTGGGGCTATGTGGCGATGATCGAGGGGTTGGTGCGCCAGATCAAGGAAGAGTGGGGCAAGCCCATGACCGTGATCGGCACCGGCGGCGTCGCCTCGCTGTTCGAGGGCGCCACGGCCTCGATCGACAAGTTCGACCACGACCTGACCATCCGCGGCCTGCTGGAAATCCACAGGCGCAATTTTGGACGCACCGTTTCATGAAGCCTTCGCCCGATGACGAACTCGTCTTCCTGCCGCTCGGCGGCTCGAACGAGATCGGGATGAACTTCAACTGCTACGGCTATGGCCCGCCCGACAACCGCAAATGGATCATCGTCGATGTCGGCGTCACCTTCGGCGACCAGACCACGCCGGGCGTCGAGATCATCATGCCCGACCCGACCTATATCGAGGAGTTGGCCGACGACATCCTGGGCATCGTGCTCACCCACGCGCACGAGGACCATATCGGCGCCATGGGTTGGCTCTGGCCCCGGTTGAAGGCCCCCATCTACGCCACCCCCTTCACCGCCTTTCTGCTGCGTGAAAAGATGCGCGAGCGCGGCGCGCTGGACAAGGCGAAGATCACCGAGGTGCCGCTGAACGGCTCGATCACGCTGGGGCCTTTCGAGGTCGGGCTGATCACGCTCACCCACTCGATTCCCGAGCCGAACGGCCTGTCCATCAAGACGCCGCTGGGCACGGTGCTGCACACCGGCGACTGGAAGATCGACCCCGACCCGCTGCTGGGCGGCGTCACCGACGTCGACGCCATCCGCCGGCTGGGCGACGAGGGCGTGCTGGCCATGGTCTGCGATTCCACCAACGTCTTCGTCGACGGAACCGCCGGCTCCGAGGCCGAGGTGCGCGAGGTGATGAACCGGCTGATCGGTTCGCTGAGCGGCAAGATCGCCTGCGCCTGTTTCGCCTCCAATGTGGCGCGGATGGACACCATCATCCGCGCCGGCCAGGCCAATGGCCGCAAGGTCTGCCTGGTCGGACGCTCCATGTTCCGCATGGCCGCCGCCGCCAGTTCGGTCGGGTTGCTCAAGGGGCTGGATCCCTTCGTCAACGACGCCGAGGCCGGGCGTTTCCCGGACGACCAGATCCTCTATCTCTGCACCGGCAGCCAGGGCGAGGCGAGGGCGGCGCTTTACCGCATCGCCGAGGGGACGCATCCGCACGTCAAGCTGGGCAAGGGCGATCACTGCATCTTTTCCTCGCGCATCATCCCAGGCAACGAGGTGCCGATCCGCAACCTGCAGAACCGGCTCGCCGATCGTGGGGTTCGTCTGTACACGGAGCGTGACCATCCGGGCATCCACGTCTCCGGCCACCCCTGCCGCGACGAGTTGAAGGAAATGTACGCCTGGGCGCGGCCTAAGATCGCCGTTCCGACCCACGGCGAGCGCCGCCACCTGCTCGAACACGCCGCCCTGGCCCGCGATCTACAGGTCGGGCAGACGGTGGCGCCGCGCAACGGCGACATGGTCCGCCTGGCCCCCGGAAAGGCCGAGATCATCGACGAGGTGCCGTCCGGCCGCATCTATGTCGATGGCGGCGTGCTGACCGTGGAGAACGGCGAGGCCCTGCGCGAACGCCGCCACGCCTCGCACTCGGGCATGCTGACCGTGGCGGTGGTCCTGGATGAGCGCGGCCGCATCGTCTCCGGCCCGCAGGTGCAGTCCATCGGCCTGCCCGGCGACGAGAACACCCCGCTGGAAGAGGCCCTCGACGACCTGGCCAATGCCGCCGAGAGCGCCGTGCGCGGCCTGAACGACTACGACCGCGAAGACGACCACGCCGTCGAACAGGCCCTGATCCGGACGCTCAAGCGCAATTCGTTCCGGCTCTGGGAACGCCGGCCGATCGTCACGGCGACGGTGCTGCGGGTCTAGGCGGCGTCCCTTCTCCCCTTGCGGGAGAAGGTGTCAGCGAAGCTGACGGATGAGGGGTCGCGGGGCGATTTCCGGGCAGCGGCGGGACTTGCTGGAGAGGGCGATCAACCCCTCATCCGACCCCTTCGGGGCCACCTTCTCCCGCAAGGGGAGAAGGAATCTATGACATAGCTTAGATATATCTGTCATTGCGGTCAGGGCTCGGCTCCGATATATCTAAGGACAAGGCGGTCGACCCGCTTACGAACTATCCAGCAGACCAAGGACAACTCCATGGATGACAAGGTGACGGCGGTTCTCGCCCTGTATGACGAGCGGATGCGCGAAGAGAGTGCGCAAATGCGGCAAGGCGGAGCGCCAGGAGGCGCGGCCGACTGGCGCGATCGCGTCCTGCTCGCCGTCGGCCCGGAAACCGGCCAGCTGATCAACATTCTCGCCAAGAGCCTGAAGGCGCCGAACATTCTCGAGATCGGCACCTCCTACGGCTATTCCGGCATCTGGCTGGGCGAGGCCGCCCGGGCCACCGGCGGTCGGCTGACCACGCTGGAGCTGCAGGACTACAAATCGGCCTATGCGCGGGAGATGTCGGTCAAGGCGGGCCTGGCCGACCATGTCGACTTCAAGGTCGGCGACGCGCTCGAATTGATCGCCGCCTTGCCCTCCGGCATCGACTTCGTCCTGCTCGACCTGTGGAAGGATCTCTACACGCCCTGTCTTGAGGCCTTCTATCCGAAGCTCAATCCGGGCGCGATCATCGTGGCGGACAATATGATCCAGCCGGGCGGCGACGACGTGTTGCGCTACGCCGCGGCCGTCCGCGCCAAGCCCGGCATGGAGAGCCTTCGCCTGCCGGTCGGCGCCGGCCTGGAAATCAGCCGCTTCAAGGGCAGCTGACACCCGATCTCAAGCCGCGGTCTCCGCCCAGGGCCGGCGGCCCTCCGGCAGGATCGAGGTGCGTTCGCGCTGGCGAAAATCGGCGATGGCGTTGGCCAAGGCTTCGCCATCGAAGTCCGGCCACATCTGGTCGGTGAACCAGAGTTCGGCGAAGGCGCTCTCCCAGAGCAGGAAGTCGGACAGCCGCTTGTCACCGCCGGTGCGGATGACCAGGTCGACGTCCGCGGCCTCGTCGGCGTCTTCCGGCCCGGCCTGGGCGACCAGCCGGCCGAATCCGTCGGTCGAACCCGCCCAACGCGCCGCCGCCGCCTC
>CALAEG010000275.1 GCA_937890965.1 uncultured Caulobacteraceae bacterium
GACCACCGCATCGCCATGGCGCATTTGATGCTGGGCCTGGCCGCCGAGCAGGCGGTCAGCGTCGACGAGCCCGGCATGATCGCCACCAGCTTCCCGGGCTTTACCGCGCTGATGGGCGGGTTGGGCGCGGAGATCGAGGCGGCGTGAGCGGCTTCGTCATCGCCGTCGACGGCCCCGCCGCCTCGGGCAAGGGCACGGTCTCGAGCGCCCTTGGCCAGGCCTATGGCCTGCCGGTGCTGGATACGGGGCTGCTCTATAGAGCCGTGGGCCTGGCCGTGCGGCGCGCTGGCGAAGACGTCGACGATGCGGCCGCGGCCGAGCGGCATGCCCGCGCGCTCGATCTCGGCGAGCTGGACGTCTCGGCTTTGCGCACCCTGGAAGCCGGGCAGGCCGCCAGCCGCGTCGCCGTGCATCCGGCCGTGCGCGAGACCCTGCGCGCCTTCCAGCGCGACTTCGCCCGCCAGCCGGGCGGCGCGGTCCTGGACGGTCGCGACATCGGTACGGTGATCGTGCCCGAGGCCCCCGCCAAGCTCTATGTCACCGCCTCGCCCCAGGCCCGCGCCCAGCGCCGCTGGCTGCAGCTTCAGGCCAGCGGCGAGGCCGCCGGCCGCGACGACATCCTGGCCGACATCGCCCGCCGCGACGCGGTCGACTCCGGCCGCGCCGACTCGCCGATGCGCCCGGCGGCCGACGCCGTCTTGCTGGACACCACTGAAATGACTATAGAAGCGGCCGTCGATGCGGCCCGCCGTATCGTCGAGGCGGCGCGCGCCCGGTGGGAGACTTCCCGCTAGGCAATCCCAACGTGTTCTTCCCTCGTCCACCGCGGGCCTCGCGCGTGAAGACAGACGAACGTCCACGCGCTCTTCGCAAAACGATTTCAAACACCCGCGGGTTCGATGCGGACGCGAAACGCGTTCCGCCGTTCACCGCTTAGAACACGAAAGAATTCAATGGCTGACGATATGAGCATGACCCCCTCCCGCGACGATTTCGCGGCCCTGTTGGACGAGTCCTTCGGCGGGCGCGACTTCATGGAAGGCTCGGTGGTCAAGGGCAAGGTGGTCGGGATCGAGAAGGATTTCGCCATCATCGATGTGGGCCTGAAGACCGAAGGCCGCATCCAGGTGAAGGAATTCGGCGTCGATGACGACGGCAAGGCGACCATCAAGGTCGGCGACGAGGTCGAGGTCTTCCTCGAGCGCGTGGAAAACGCGCTGGGCGAGGCGGTCATCAGCCGCGACAAGGCCCGCCGCGAGGAGGCCTGGACCCGTCTGGAAGGCGTCTATGCCCTGAACGAGCCGGTCATGGGCTCCATCGTCGGGCGCGTGAAGGGCGGCTTCACCGTCGATCTCGGCGGCGCCTCGGCCTTCCTGCCCGGCAGCCAGGTCGATATCCGCCCGGTGCGCGACGTGGGCCCGCTGATGGGCAAGGAACAGCCGTTCGCCATCCTGAAAATGGACCGGCCGCGTGGCAATATCGTCGTCTCGCGCCGCGCCATCCTGGAAGAGGCCCGCGCCGAACAGCGCACCGAGCTGGTCAGCCAGCTGACCGAGGGCGAAGTCCGCGAAGGCGTGGTGAAGAACATCACCGACTACGGCGCTTTCGTCGACCTGGGCGGCATCGACGGCCTGCTGCACGTCACCGACATGAGCTGGAAGCGCGTCTCGCACCCCAGCCAGGTCCTGGCGGTCGGCGACACCGTCAAGGTGCAGATCGTCAAGATCAACCCCGACACCCAGCGCATCTCGCTGGGCATGAAGCAGCTGCAGTCCGATCCGTGGGACGGGGTGGAGGCCAAGTATCCGGTCGGCGCCAAGTTCACCGGCCGCATCACCAACATCACCGACTACGGCGCCTTCGTGGAGCTGGAGCCGGGGGTCGAGGGCCTGGTCCACGTCTCCGAAATGTCCTGGACCAAGAAGAACGTGCACCCGGGCAAGATCGTCTCCACCAGCCAGGAGGTGGAAGTCGTCGTCCTCGACGTCGATGCCTCCAAGCGGCGCGTGTCGCTGGGCCTGAAGCAGGCGATGGACAATCCCTGGGAGGCCTTCATCGCCGCTCACCCGGTCGGCTCGACCGTCGAGGGCGAGGTCAAGAACGCCACCGAATTCGGTCTCTTCCTTGGCCTCGACAACGACATCGACGGCATGGTGCACCTGACCGACCTCGACTGGAACGCGCCGGGCGAAGAAGCCATCCAGCGCTACAAGAAGGGCGAGATGGTCAAGGCCAAGGTCCTCGACGTGGACGTGGAAAAGGAGCGGATCTCGCTCGGCGTCAAACAGCTCGCCGGCGACCCGATGGCCCAGGACACCTATAAGAAGGGCCAGACCGTCACCGTGCAGGTCACCGAGGTCACCTCCGGCGGCATCGAGGTCAAGTTCGGCGAAGACGAAGCGCCGATGACCGCCTTCATCCGCAAGTCCGACCTGTCGCGCGACCGTTCGGAACAGCGGCCGGAGCGTTACGCGGTCGGGGACCGCCTGGACGCTCAGATCGCCAATATCGACAAGGCGGCGCGCCGCGTCTCCCTGTCGGTCAAGGCGCTGGAGATGGCCGAGGACAAGGAGGCGATCGAAAAGTTCGGCTCCTCGGATTCGGGCGCGTCGCTGGGCGACATTCTGGGCGCCGCCCTGCGCGAAAAGGCGGCCAAGGAGTAGGCTCGGCCAAACAAACCGCTCAAGCTTTGGGCGCCAGCGCCGTCATCGGCGGTCCGGCGTCCGGGCTTGGCGTGTTTTAATGCGGCTAACCCCTTGAACCTCAACCAGGACTTGGCCATGGTCAGGTTGGGGGAGTTTTGGGGGCACGCATGATCAAGTCGGAACTGATCGCCAAGCTGGCGAGCGAGAACCCTCACCTGACCCAACGCGACGTCGAGCGTGTGGTCGGCGTGGTGCTCGATCGCATGGCGAGCGCGCTGGAAGGCGGCGGCCGAGTCGAACTGCGCGGCTTCGGCGCCTTCTCTGTCCGTTCGCGACCGGCCCGCACCGGCCGCAACCCGCGCACCGGCGCCGCGGTCAAGGTCAAGGCCAAGCACGTCCCCTTCTTCAAGAGCGGCAAGGAACTGCGCGAGCGGCTCAACGCCGACGAATAGGCGTAATCGACATGCTGAAGGAATTTCGCGACTTCATTGCGCGCGGCAACGTCGTCGACCTGGCGGTCGGCGTGATCATCGGCGGGGCCTTCGGGGCCATCGTCAAAAGCCTGGTCGACCAGATCATCATGCCGCCGATCGGGCTCCTGACCGGCGGCGTCGATTTCGCCGCCCTGAAATGGGTGCTGAAGCCGGCGGCCGGCAAGGTCGCCGAGGTGGCCATCGGCTACGGCCCCTTCATCAACACCATCATCCAGTTCATCATCATCGCCCTGGCCATCTTCCTGATGGTCAAGGCGGTCAACAGCCTGCGCCGCGAAGAGGCCAAGGCCCCCGCCGAACCGGAAGCGCCGACCACCAGCGAAGCCCTGCTGACCGAGATCCGCGACCTGCTGAAGAACCGCGCGGCTTAAAGTGTCCTTCTCCCCTTGCGGGAGAAGGTGCCTGCGAAGCAGGCGGATGAGGGGTCGCG
>CALAEG010000276.1 GCA_937890965.1 uncultured Caulobacteraceae bacterium
CGGGCCATGACGAAAAAAAGTTCAGGCCGGCGCGAAGGGATAGGGCGAGATCGACTTGGTGAAGTCGTCGACGGTCAGCGTGCGGTTGATCGGCTCGGCGGCGCGCTGCGGACAGGCGGGCCGCTCGCAGATGCGGCAGGCGGGACCGATGCCGACGGCCACAGGCTGGACCAGGTCGAGCCCGCGCGAATAGATCAGCCGGCCGGCGTATTTCAGCTCGCAGCCCAGGCCGACGGCGAGGTCGGAATCCTCCATGGCATAGGGCGCCGAGGCCCGCCGCACGGTGCGCGACAGGGTGAAGTAGCGCGCGGCGTCGGGCGTCTCGACCACCTGGGTGATGATGCGGCCGGGCGTCTTGAAGGCCTGGTGCAGGTTCCAGCGCGGACAGGTGCCGCCGAAGCGCGAGAACGGAAAGGCGGCGCTGGCGAAGCGCTTGGAGATGTTGCCGGCCGAATCCACCCGCAGCATGAAGAAGGGCACGCCCCGCGCGCCCGGCCGCGCCAGCGTGGTCAGCCGGTGGCAGGCCTGTTCGAAACTGACCCCGAACCGGGCGCCCATCAGGCCGATGTCGTAGCCGCTGCGCTCGGCGGTGTCGTGGAAGGCCGCGTAGGGCATCAGGATCGCGGCGGCCAGGTAGTTGGCCAGCGAGACCCTGAGCAGGCCGCGCGTCGGGGCGTCCGGAGGCTCGGCGCGGTCGGCGATGGCGTTGATGATCTCGCCGTGCTCGAGCAGGGCCAGCTGATAGGCGAGCGCGAAGGCGCGGCCCGAGCCGGCCAGCACCTCGGACAGGAAGAGCCGCTTGCGGTGGTGGTCGTAGCGGCGGAGCGCATCCGGCAGCACGTCCATCGGCACCACGCGCACCTCGATCCGGTGCCGCTCGGCCAGCCGTTCGCGGGCCGCCGTGGCGAAGTCCTGCGGCTCGGCGGCCACCGCCTCGGCCAGGCCCGCCCCGGCCTCCTCCAGTTCGGCGAAATAGTTGCGTTGGCCCTGGATGAAGTCGCGCACCCAGTCGGACGGCGTCAGCACCGCGGCCGAAAAGGCCGTGTCTTCGGGCCGATCATAGGCGTTCAGCCCGGCCAGGCTGCGGCCATCGAGATAGGCGCGATAGAGCCGGGTGATGGCCTCGGCGACGCCGGGCGCGTTCTCCGCCACCTCGGTCAGCTCATGGCGCGCCACGCCCAGGTCGCGGAACATCTGGTCGGCGAAGACCTCGCTCAGACCCGTCGCGCCCGATCCCTGCGCGTCGTTGGACAGGGAGCGCAGGTCGAGATCGTAGGTCTCGGCCAGGCGCAGCAGCACCTGGGCGGTGACGGGGCGCTGATTACGCTCTAAAAGATTGAGATAACTGGCCGAAAGCCCAAGGTCCTCGGCCATGCGCATCTGGGTGACGCCCAGGTCGCGCCGCAGCCGCTTGAGCCGCGCGCCGAGGAAGAGCTTCTTCTGACCGCCGATCGCCATTTGGTTGTCTTGTCATAAATTTACAAAACTGACTAGGTCCCATTTCGACAAAATGGCCTTTTCCGTGCGGTTCGCAGGTGCGGAAGACCTGCATAAGGTCTAGTGACGCTCCCAGTTAAGGCCCCGGTTCGACGGCGCGCCTCGCGCCTGTGTGACCACCTGGCCTATTGGCCGATCAGGGAACGTGCAGATGTCCTATGCCGAACAGACCGCCAAGCTGAACCAGCTCATCAAGAGCAAGACCGGCGCGTGGGATGGCGTCAATGCCGAGTCCGTGGCCCGCATGCGCACGCAAAACCGCTTCCCCACCGGTCTGGACATCGCCCGCTACACCGCCTCGATCATGCGCAAGGACATGGCGGCCTATGACGCCGATCCGGCCAACTACACCCAGTCGCTCGGCTGCTGGCACGGCTTCATCGCCCAGCAGAAGATGATCTCGATCAAGAAGCATTTCGGCACGATGGACCGCCGCTACATCTACCTGTCCGGCTGGATGGTCGCCGCCCTGCGCTCGGATTTCGGCCCCCTGCCCGACCAGTCGATGCACGAAAAGACCTCGGTGCCGGCGCTGATCGAAGAGATCTACACCTTCCTGCGCCAGGCAGACGCCCGCGAGCTGGGCATGATGTTCCGCGACATCGACGCCGCGCGCGAGGCCGGCGACGAGATGAAGGAAAAGAAGCTGCTGACGGCGGTCGACAACTTCCAGACCCACGTGGTGCCGATCATCGCCGACATCGACGCCGGCTTCGGCAATGCCGAGGCGACCTATCTCCTGGCCAAGAAGATGATCCAGGCCGGCGCCTGCGCCCTGCAGATCGAAAACCAGGTCTCCGACGAGAAGCAATGCGGCCACCAGGACGGCAAGGTCACCGTCCCGCACGAGGTCTTCCTGGCCAAGGTGCGCGCCTGCCGCTACGCCTTCCTGGAGCTGGGCGTCGACGAGGGCGTCATCGTCACCCGCACCGACTCCCTGGGCGCGGGCCTCACCCAACAGATCGCGGTCAGCCATGAGCCGGGCGACCTGGGCGACCAGTACAACGCCTTCCTGGACTGCGAGGAAGTCACCGCCGACGCCGCCCACAATGGCGACGTGATCATCAACCGCGGCGGCAAGCTGCTGCGGCCCAAGCGCCTGCCCTCGAACCTCTATCAGTTCCGCGCCGGCACCGGCGAAGACCGCTGCGTGCTGGACTCGATCACCAGCCTGCAGAACGGCGCCGACCTGCTCTGGATCGAAACCGAAAAGCCGCACATCGAGCAGATCGCCGGCATGGTCGACCGTATCCGCGAGGTCATCCCCAACGCCAAGCTCTGCTACAACAACTCGCCCTCGTTCAACTGGACGCTCAACTTCCGCCAGCAGGTCTATGATGCGTGGAAGACCGCCGGCAAGGACGTCGCCGCCTACAACCGCGACGGCCTGATGAGCGTGGACTACGACGCCACCGACCTGGCCGTGGAAGCCGACGAGCGCATCCGCACCTTCCAGGCCGATTCAGCCAGGCGGGCGGGCATCTTCCACCACCTGATCACCCTGCCGACCTATCACACCGCGGCGCTGTCCACCGACAACCTGGCACGCGACTATTTCGGCGACCAGGGCATGCTGGGCTATGTGGCCAAGATCCAGCGCGAGGAGATCCGCCAGGGCATCGCCACGGTGAAACACCAGAACATGTCGGGCTCCGACATCGGCGACGACCACAAGGAGTACTTCGCCGGCGAAGCCGCCCTGAAGGCCGGCGGCGCCAACAACACCATGAGCCAGTTCGCCGCCGAATAGCGGACGGGACCTAGAGACAAGACCGACGGCCCGGAGGCGCACCCTTCCGGGCCGTTTTTGTTTGGCTGGGATCAGCGTTGGACTGATTATCAGGACGTTCAAACAAACGCGTCCCTTCTCCCCTTGCGGGAGAAGGGACATCTAGGTTGGACCTTTTGGATTTAGCGCCCTAACCCCCCGCCTTGGCCACCCTGCGCCATTTGTGCAGCAGGGGTTCGGTGTAGCCGTTGGGTTGGGTGGCGCCTTCTAGCACCAGTTCTCGGGCGGCGGCGAAGGCCGGGCCGTCGAATTCCGGGGCCATGGGGCGGTATTCCGGATCGCCGGCGTTCTGGTGGTCGACCACCACCGCCATGCGCTTCAGGCTCGCCTCGACTTCCGCGGCGCCCAGCACGCCGTGGCGCAGCCAGTTGGCCAGCAGTTGCGAGGAGATGCGCAAGGTGGCGCGGTCCTCCATCAGGCCGACATCGTGGATGTCCGGCACCTTGGAACAGCCGACGCCCTGATCGATCCAGCGCACCACGTAACCCAGGATGCTCTGGATATTGTCGTCCAGCTCTTCCCTCACCTCTTCCGGGGCGAAGTTGCGGCCGATGGCCAGCGGCGGCGTCAGGAGCCCCGCCAGGCCCTCGACCGGCCCGCCGGCCAGTTCGTCCTGGCGCTTCAGCACGTCGACCTGGTGATAGTGCAGCGCGTGCAGGGTCGCGGCGGTCGGCGACGGCACCCAGGCGGTGGTGGCGCCGCTCTTCGGATGAGCGATCTTCTGTTCCAGCATGTCGGCCATGCGGTCGGGCGCCGCCCACATGCCCTTGCCGATCTGGGCGCGGCCCTTCAGGCCCGAGGCCAGGCCGATCTCGACATTGCGCAGCTCGTAGGACTTGATCCAGGGCGTGCCGCGCATCTCGGCCTTACGCACCATCGGGCCGCCTTCCATGGCGGTGTGGATCTCGTCGCCGGTGCGGTCGAGGAAGCCGGTATTGATGAAGACGATCCTGTGCCGCGCGGCGTGGATGCAGGCGGCCAGATTGGCCGAGGTGCGCCGCTCCTCATCCATGACCCCGATCTTCAGGGTGTTTTCGGCCAAGCCAAGGATGGCCTCGACCCGGGCGAACAGGTCGATGGCGTGCTCGACCTCCTTCGGGCCATGCATCTTCGGCTTGACGATATAGACCGAGCCGGTGCGGCTGTTGCGGAAGTCGCCTGCCCCACGCAGATCGTGGGCGGCGGCCGTGCTGGTGATCAGGGCGTCGAGGAAGCCCTCGGGGATCGGCTGGCCGTCGGCGCCGCGCACCGCATCGGTGTACATGTGGTGGCCGACATTGCGCACCAGCAGGAGCGCGCGGCCGGGCAGGACGAGTTCGCCGCCTTCGGGCTTGGTGTAGCGGCGATCCGGCGCCAGGCGCCGCGAGATGAGCTTGCCGTCCTTTTCCAGGTCGGCGTTCAGGTCACCCTTCATCAGGCCGAGCCAGTTGCGATAGACCAGCACCTTGTCCTCGGCGTCGACGGCGGAGACCGAGTCCTCACAGTCGATGATGGTCGAGACCGCCGATTCCAGGATCACGTCGGCGACCCCGGCCGGGTCGTCCTTGCCGATGCGATGGGTGCGATCGATCAGGATCTCCAGGTGCAGGCCATGCACGCACAGCAGCACGGCCGATGGGCTGCCGGCCTCGCCGCGATAGCCGACGAAGCGGCTGGGCTGGGCCAGCGCAACGTCGCCGCCGGCCGTCCTGACTACCAGCGCGCCGGCTTCGACGGCATAGCCGGTGGCATCCGCATGCTTGCCCGCAGTCAGCGACGCGGCCACATCAAGCGCCGCCTTGGCGCGGGCGATGACCTTGGCGCCGCGAACCGGATTATAGGCCCCGCCCCGCGTCGCCCCGTCCGCCTCATCGATGGCGTCGGTGCCATAGAGCGCGTCATAGAGGCTGCCCCAGCGGGCGTTGGCGGCGTTCAGCGCATAGCGGGCATTGGTGATCGGCACCACCAGCTGCGGGCCAGGCGTCTGGCTGAACTCCGGATCGACGTTCTCGGTGGTCACGGCGAAGGGCGCGGGCTCGGGCGTCAGATAGCCGATCGACCTCAGGAAGACCTGTTCCGCCGCCACGTCGAAGGCCGCGTCGCGATGGGTGCGATAGCGATCGTCGATCTGCGCCTGCAGTTCATCGCGCCGCTCCATCAGGGCGCGGTTGCGCGGGCCAAGCTCGGCGACCAGGTCGGCCAGCCCCTGCCAGAAGCGTTCGGCGGAAACCTCCAGGCCGGGCAGGAGCTCGGTTTCGACGAATTCGGCGAGACGAGGATCGACGGTGAGATCGGCTCGGGTGGTCATAGGGGCTCCTGACGTAATCCAGCCAAGCCGATAAGGGCCATCGGCCGCCCCGTCCAGTTGCTCTCATCACGCCCGCCCCATCGCCGTTTCCGCCATTGACGGTGGGCTTGCGGATAGGGCCTATAACAACCGTTTGAAATTGGGGTCGCCGAACGTCGCGATCCTTGCTGCACAAGCATCATAGAGGAAACGCCATGACCGCGATCAACGCCGTGACCGACTTTGCCGTCGAGGGCGACGTCGGCGTCATCACGCTGAATTCACCGCCGGTGAACGCGCTGTCGGCCGCCGTGCGCGACGGCCTGGCCGGCGGCATGGCCGCTGCGGCCGCCGACCCGGCGGTCAAGGCCGTGGTCATCGTCTGCGAAGGCCGCACCTTCATCGCCGGCGCCGACATCACCGAGTTCGGCGGCGCGCAGAAAGGCGCCAGCCTGTACGACGTACAGGAGGCGATCGAGAACTCGCCGAAGCCGGTCGTCGCCGCCATCCACGGCACGGCGCTGGGCGGCGGGCTGGAGGTCGCGCTCACCTGCCACTACCGTGTCGCGGTCCCGTCCGCCCGGTGCGGCCTGCCGGAGGTGAACCTGGGCCTGCTGCCCGGCGCCGGCGGCACCCAGCGCCTGCCGCGCGTCGTCGGCGTCGAGAAGGCGCTGGAGATGATGACCAGCGGTCAGCACGTCCCGGCCAAGCAATGCCTGGAGATGGGCCTGGTCGACGAACTGGTCGAGGAAGGCAAGCTGCGCGAGGGCGCCATCGCCTTCGCCAAGAAGATCGTGGCCGAGCACCGGCCGCTGAAGAAGGTACGCGAGTCGAACGACAAGGTCGAAGCCGCGCGCGGCCACCCCGAGATCTTCGCGAACTTCCGCAAGGCCAATGCCCGTAAGTTCCGCGGCTTCCTGGCGCCCGAATACAACATCTGCTGCATCGAGGCTGCCGTGAACCAGCCCTTCGACGAGGGCATGAAGACCGAGCGCAAGCTGTTCGGCGAACTGATGAGCGGCTCGCAGTCGGCCGCCCAGCGCTACGCCTTCTTCGCCGAGCGCCAGGCGAACAAGGTGCCGGACGTGCCGGACGACACCGCGGTGATCCCGGTGAACAAGGTCGGCATCATCGGCGGCGGCACCATGGGCGGCGGCATCGCCATGAACTTCCTGAACGTCGGCATTCCGGTGACGATCGTGGAGGTGAAGCAGGACGCCCTGGACCGCGGCCTCGGCGTGATCCGCCGCAACTATGAGCGCTCGCGCACCGCCAAGCCGGAGGAAACCGAGGCGCGGATGAGCCGCCTGACCGGCTCCCTCGACATGAGTGCGCTCGCCGACTGCGACCTCATCATCGAGGCGGTGTTCGAACGCATGGACATCAAGAAGGACATCTTCGCCAAGCTGGACGCCATCTGCAAACCCGGCGCGATCCTGGCCACCAACACCTCGGGCCTGAACATCGACGAGATCGCCTCGGTGACCAAGCGGCCGGAAGCGGTGATCGGCCTGCACTTCTTCTCGCCGGCCAATGTGATGAAGCTCCTGGAGATCGTCCGCGCCGACCACACCTCCAAGGAGGTGATCAACACCTCGATGAAGCTGGCGCGGAAGATCGGCAAGATCGCGGTGCTGGTGGGCGTTTGCCCCGGCTTCGTCGGCAACCGCATCCTGGGCGCGCGCCAGCGCGAGGCCAACAAGCTGATCATGGAAGGCGCCATGCCCTGGGACGTCGACCGGGTGCTGTACGACTTCGGCTTCCCCATGGGCCCCTTCGCCATGAGCGACCTGGCCGGGCTGGACATCGGCTGGGTGAAGGAGAAGTCCAAGGGCGAGACCATCCGCGACGTGCTCTGCGAAATGGATCGCCGCGGCCAGAAGACCGGCGCGGGCTGGTACGACTACGACGAAGACCGCAACGCCAAGCCCTCGCCGGTCACCGAGAAGATCCTGCACGACTTCATCGTCAAGTCGGGCGCCAATCCGCGCCATGTCTCCGACGACGAAATCCGTGAGCGCTGCCTCTATCCGATGATCAACGAGGGGGCGAAGATCCTCGAGGAGGGCAAGGCGATCCGCGCCTCCGACATCGATGTGGTCTGGGAGAACGGCTACGGCTGGCCGGTCTATGAGGGCGGCCCGATGTGGTACGGCGACAAGGTCGGGCTGGACAAGGTGCTCGGCAAAATGCGCGAGTTCCAGGCCACCATGGGCGACGCCTTCAAGCCGGCGCCCCTGCTCGAAAAGCTGGCCGCCGCCGGCAAAACCTTCCAGAACCAGGGTTAACACAACGTGATGATCGGTCGCTTACTGCGGCCGATCATCTCTCTACCGTCATGGCCCGGCTTGTCCGGGCCACGACGGGGAAGATATGAGCAAGGAGTCGGCGCTTGCGTGCCCCGTCGCTACCCGTGCGT
>CALAEG010000277.1 GCA_937890965.1 uncultured Caulobacteraceae bacterium
AAGCCAGGGCGCAGCCCGATTGAACGCCATAACAGGAAGCCAGTAGAGCACGGCGGAGCAGGGTCAGCACAGCGATATTGCGGCTGTACAGGCTTACGCTGGCGGCGATGACCTCGCCGATCTGAAATCGCTTCGCATCCGTCGACGCCGCCCGCGCGACCGTTGTCATGCCGGTTCCCCCACAATCGGGAGTTTCAGGCAAGACCGATGCGTGAGTCCAGTTCGCTGTTGACCGGCGACAGGCCGGGCGTAGTCTCTGCGCAATCTCCGGGGAGCCCCGCTTTGAGGGGCTGAGATTCCGCTGGCGCTCAGGCGCGGCGCGGTGACCCGCTGAACCTGATCCGGGTCATGCCGGCGAAGGGAGAGAACCGGGATCGCGGACCACCGCACCCTCTTTTCGACCCGCCGGCGCCCGACAAGGCTTGAAGGAGCCCGCCGATGAACGTCCAGACCCCCATCGCCAATACCATCCCGACCGGCGAGCGGCCCGGTTCGCGCAAGGTCTATGCGCCCGGCGTGCTCTTCCCCTGCCTGCGCGTGCCTTTCCGCGAGGTAGCCGTGCATCCGAGCGCGGGCGAGCCGCCGGTGACCCTCTATGACCCGTCCGGCCCCTATACCGATCCTCATGCGACCATCGACATCGACAAGGGGCTGGAGCGTCCGCGCGAGGCCTGGGTCCTGGCCCGCGGCGACGTCGAGGCGGTTGAGGCCCGCGCGGTCAAGCCGGAGGACAATGGCGGCGCCAAGGGCAAGTACCTGGCGCCCGAATTCAAGTCTGACCGCAGGCCGCTGCGCGCCAAGGTCGGCGCGCACGTCACCCAGCTCGAATACGCCCGCGCCGGGGTGATCACCGCCGAGATGGAATATGTCGCCATCCGCGAGAACCTGCGCCGCGATGCGCTGGCCGAGACGGTGCGCGATGGCGAGGACTTCGGCGCCTCGATCCCCGACCATGTGACGCCGGAGTTCGTCCGCGACGAGGTGGCCCGCGGCCGCGCCATCATCCCGGCCAATATCAACCATGGCGAACTGGAGCCGATGGCGATCGGGCGCAACTTCCTGGTCAAGATCAACGCCAATATCGGCAATTCGGCGGTGCTGAGCCAGGTGGCCGACGAGGTCGACAAGATGGTCTGGGCGATCCGCTGGGGCGGCGACACCATCATGGACCTGTCCACCGGCCGCAACATCCACAACATCCGCGAATGGATCATCAGGAACTGCCCGACGCCGCTGGGCACCGTGCCGATCTACCAGGCGCTGGAAAAGGTCAACGGCGTCGCCGAGGACCTGACCTGGGAGGTGTTCCGCGACACCCTGATCGAGCAGGCCGAACAGGGCGTGGACTATTTCACCATCCATGCCGGCGTGCGGCTGGCCTACATTCCGCTTACGGCCAAGCGCGTGACGGGGATCGTGTCACGCGGCGGCTCGATCATGGCCAAGTGGTGCCTGGCCCACCACCAGGAGAACTTCCTCTACGAGCATTTCGAGGACATCTGCGAGATCATGCGGGCCTATGACGTGTCGTTCAGCCTCGGCGACGGCCTGCGTCCGGGCTCGACCGCGGACGCCAATGACGCGGCCCAGTTTGCCGAGTTGGAGACCCTGGGCGAGCTGACCCAGATCGCCTGGGCCCACGGCGTGCAGGTGATGATCGAGGGGCCCGGCCACGTGCCGATGCACAAGATCAAGGCCAATATGGATAAGCAGCTGAAGGTCTGCGGCGAGGCGCCCTTCTATACGCTTGGCCCGCTGGTGACCGACGTGGCGCCCGGCTACGACCACATCACCTCGGCGATCGGCGCGGCCATGATTGGCTGGTTCGGCACCGCCATGCTCTGCTACGTGACGCCCAAGGAGCATCTGGGCCTGCCCGACCGCGAGGACGTCAAGCAGGGCGTGATCGCCTACAAGATCGCCGCCCACGCCGCCGACCTGGCCAAGGGCCATCCCGGCGCCCGCGACTGGGACGATGCGCTCAGCCGCGCCCGCTTCGAGTTTCGCTGGGAGGACCAGTTCAACCTGGGCCTCGATCCGGAGACGGCGCGCGAATTCCACGACGAGACCATGCCGGCCGAAGCGCACAAGACCGCCCACTTCTGCTCCATGTGCGGCCCCAAGTTCTGCTCGATGAAGATCAGCCACGAAATCCGCGACTCCGCCGAGGCCCAGAACGACGTCGCCATCGTCGCCGGCATGGCCGAGATGGCCGAGAAATTCAGGGACGGCGGCGGGGAGATCTACGTGGAGACGAAGGGGTAGGGGGCGAGCGCACGGTTTCTCGACCGCTCATCCCTGCGGAGGGTGCGCGAACGATGAAACGCGGCCGAGCGCAGCGGGCTCAATGAGTTTTCGAATCAGTAATCGCTCGCCGGGCCGCGTAGACGACGGGCCGCGATCTTCAAATTATGCGTTTCCGGACTAATATGCCGCATGGAAAAAAACATCATTCCCATCGGCGCGGATCATCGCGGCTTCGCACTTAAAACCAGTTTTGTCACATGGTTGAATACCCATGGCTTCGAGGCCAAAGACCTCGGCGCCCATAGCGCCGAACGCTGCGATGCACTCGAGTTCGCGAAGAAGATGGCGGATGAATTCAACTCAAATGGGCCCCAATTTGGCGTGCTGATATGTGGCACGGGCCAGGCGATGGCAATGACGGCCAACCGTTATAAAAAGCTGCGCGCCGCGCTTTGCACCAATGCCGAAATGGCGCGTCTGGCGCGCGAGCATAACGATGCCAATGTGCTTGCGCTCGGCGCGGATATCACGCTGCCGGATGCCGCCCTGCAAATCCTCGAGGTATTTCTCAAAACGCAATTCCTCGGCGGGCGCTATGCCGAACGCCGCGATAAACTTACCGAGCTGGACGGGCTTTAGGCCGCCGAACGGACCTTATCGGCTAAAGGGTTTTCGGGCGTGACTCCCGGCGCCGGAAAGCGCTTCGCATCCATATTACCGGCGCTTCGGGCTCCGGTGTATCGAGCCTCGGAGCCGCGCTTGCGGCTGAGCTGGTCTGCGCACATCTCGATACGGACGACTTCTACTGGGCGGCCTGGCTTGCGCGCCTGCCATGCCCGGTCGTTTCGGCTGGACGAGACGCTTTTGGCCGCGACGTCAGCGGCCCTTGCGCTGACCTAGGGAAAGCGGGTTAGCCTTGGAGAAAATTATCCAAGGGAGCGTGCGTGTGAGCGAGGGATCGAGAGCGGCCATGGTCGGGGCCGAGGTGGACGCCATCGTCGTGGGCGCCGGGTTCGGCGGCATGTACCAGCTCTACAAGCTGCGCGAGCTGGGCCTGAAGGTTCAGGGCTTCGAGGCCGGGACCGACGTCGGTGGCACCTGGTACTGGAACCGCTATCCGGGCGCGCGCTGCGACATTCCCAGCCTGTTCTATTCCTACACCTGGTCGGAGGAGTTGCAGCGCGAATGGCGCTGGACTGAGAAATACGCCGCCCAACCGGAGATACTGCGTTACGCCAACCATGTCGCCGACCGGTTCGCGTTGCGGCCGCTGATCGCGTTCGAGACCCCCGTGCTCTCGGCGACCTTCGACGAGGCCGCCGACCGCTGGCGCGTCGTCACCGACCGGGGCGACGAGGTCTCCGCCCGCTGGCTGATCATGGCCACCGGCTGCCTGTCGACCCCGCGCGCGCCGGCCATCCCCGGTGTCGAGAGCTTCGCCGGCGAGACCTATCACACCGGCGCCTGGCCCCATGAAGGCGTCGACTTCAGCGGCAAGCGCGTCGCGGTGATCGGCACCGGCTCGTCCGGCATCCAGTCCATCCCCGAGATCGCCGCCCAGGCCGACCAGGTCACCGTCTTCCAGCGCACGCCAAACTTCTCGATCCCGGCCCGCAATACGCCGCTGACCGACAAGGATATCGAGGCGTTCAAGGCGATGTACCCGCAGTACATCGCCATGATCAAAGGGCCCGGCATGGGCTTCGGCGGCGGCAGCGCCGAACTGCCGATCCCCGACGATGAGGCGCAGCGCAAGCGCTACGAGGAGCTCTGGGCCATAGGCGGGGCGGGTTTCCTGGCCGCCTGGGGCAATCTTCTGACCAGTATCGAGGTCAACGACCGCGCCGCCGGCTTCGTCCGCGACAAGATCGGCGAGCTGGTCAGCGACCCGGCGACGGCCGAGGCCCTGTCACCGCGCGACCACCCGCTGGGCACCAAGCGCATCTGCGTCGATACCGGCTATTACGAGACCTATAACCGGCCGAACGTGACGCTGGTGAACCTGCGCCAGACCCCGATCGAGGCGATCGAGCCGCACGCGGTGCGCACATGCGCAGCGACCTATGAGGTCGACGCCCTGGTTTTCGCCACCGGCTTCGACGCCATGACCGGCGCCATGCTGGCCATCGACATCAAGGGCGTGGGCGGCGCCGATTTCCGCGAGGCCTGGGCCGAGGGTCCGAAAGCCTATCTGGGCCTGGCGGTGGCCGGCTTTCCCAACCTCTTCCTGATCACCGGCCCGGGCAGTCCTTCGGTGCTGTCGAACATGATCAACTCCATCGAGCAGCATGTGGAGTGGATCAGCGACTGCATCGCCTACATGCGCGAAAAGGGCCTGACCCGCATCGCCGCCGACCCGACGACGCAGGAGGCCTGGGTCGATCACGTGCGGCAGGTGGCCGACAAGACCCTCTTTCCGCGCGCGGCATCCTGGTACATGGGCGCCAACATCCCCGGCAAGCCGCGGGTCTTCATGCCCTATATCGGCGCCGGCTATCGCCAGACCTGCAACGAGGTGGCGGCGGAGGGCTATCGCGGTTTCACGCTAGGCAAGGTCCACGCCGATGCTCATGCTTCCTGACCGGTTCGAATTCCTCTCAGACGCCTGGATCGACGAGGCGAGGCGCTTCCTCGAAGCGGCTGTCGGGCAACGCAAGGACGCGCTGGGCGGCCAGCCCTTCTCTCTGAGCGAGCGTTTCGCCGATGCGCCGCCGCATCTTCAGCTTGCGGACGACGTCGGCGCCTGGACGGCGCGCTACGACGGGTCGGCGATGAGCGTCGCGCGAGGCTTCGATCCGAAGGCCGACGTGGTGGTGGAGGGCGACTATCAGGCCGGACTGGCCGGCGGCCAGTTCATCGGCATGCTGGCGCCGGGGGCGATGAAGGCGATGCGGCGCGAGATCGCCGCCATGCACGGCAAGGACGCCGTGCGCATGAAGGGGCGGATCGAAAACCCGGCCGCGGGCGAGATCCTGGCGCTGCTGCACGACCATCTCGGTCGCCGGACGGTCGAGAACCCGGATCTGAAGCACCGCGCCGAGCGGCAGGGGCTCACCCATCACATCCGCGAGATGGAGGACCAGGGCTACACCGTCATCGAGCGCGCCATCTCGCCTGAGTTCGCCGACGAGGTCAGGGCCGCCACGCTGCGTGCGCTGCTGCCGCACCAGAGCTTCTCGATGAACTGGATGCTCTATCACGGCCGCGAGTTCGAGCAGCTGGTCCAGAACCCGATGCTGATGACGCTGATCGACGCCTCCCTGGGTCGCGGCGCGGTGATCGCGTCCTTCTCCTCGATCAAGAAAGGGCCAGGGCCCGGCGTTATTCCGATGCACACGGACTATGCGCACGTGCCGGAGCCTTATCCCGAGTTCTCACTCACCGGCGTCGGCGTCTGGGCGCTGGAGGACTGGACGCTCGAAAGCGGGCCGACCTGGATCGTGCCCGGCAGCCACAAGATGCGGCGACCGCCGATGAAGGACGAGGGGCACAACCAAGGCGTCCCGATCACCATGCCCAAGGGCTCGGTGGTGTATTTCCATCACGGCGTCTGGCACTGGCAGGGCGACCGCACCGGGCCCGGTGACCGGGTGACGCTGCACGCCCACTTCAACCGCGGAATCCTGCGCAGCCTGGAGCCGAAGAAGACCGATGTGCAGATGCTGCACCGCAATTCGCCCCGGCTCGGCGAGATGCTCGGCGAGGACGACTGGTTCGACAAGATGAGCGCCCAGGGCCGCGACTACGGCCGCTTCAACTACATGGGCAAGCTGCTCGCCTTCACCGAGGAAAAGAAGCGCGAGATCCTGGCGGGGTGATGTCTCCCGCCCGGCGGGCGGCTGACCCGGACGCCCCGGCCAGCATGAGCGCCATTTCGCCGTTCCCTGGTTTTGCCGGCGGGACTAGGATTGCGCCCAAGCAAAAGCAAAATCAGGGAGACGGCCATGTCGGTCACGGAACTGGACATCGAGGCGCCGGCGCAGGTCCGCCACGGGGACGTCACCGTCTCCGACGGCGTGCGCATCCACTACCAGGAGGCGGGCGAAGGCGTGCCGGTGGTGCTGCTGCATGGCTATACCAGCTGTTGCGACGCCAGCTGGTTTGCCGACGGCATGGCCAAGGAACTGGCGCGCACGCACCGGGTGATCGGCATCGACGCCCGCGGCCACGGCCTCAGCGAGAAGCCGCACGATCCGCACCTGTACGACGGCGACCGCATGCCCCGCGACGTGATCGAGGTTCTGGATCGGCTGGGCGTCGGCCAGGCGCACTTCCATGGCTATTCCATGGGTGGCGGCATTGTCGCCCACTTGATGGCGCGCCGGCCCGACCGCTTCATCACCGCCGGCTTTGGCGGCTCCGGCGCGTGCGAGACCGACGAGGCCTTGAGCGCCCAGGCCGCCGCCCGAGATCCGCAAGGCCTCGACGCCAACCAGGAGGCCGGCCGCGCCGCGCTCGCCGCCCGCGCCGACCGCGACAACGAGGCCCTGAAGGCGGTGCAGGATGGGCGCCAGGCACAGCCATCGACCGCGCCCGAGCTCGACTTGACGACGATCGCCTTTCCGGTCCTGGCGGTGAACGGCGAATTCGATGCACCGATCTCCAAGACCCAGAGGCTGGAGCGCGAGGTGAAGGACTTCCGCGCGGTGATTCTGCCCGGCCACGGCCACAACACGGTAACCACGGCCGGCTTCACCCCCAGGCTCTATATCGACACGGTGGCGGACTTCATCCGGGCCAGAGAGCCGAAGTAGAGTGCGGCGATTTAAAGTTAATCACTCGTTTACCTAAGATTATGGCTGGCGAATCGGAACCTTAATACTTATCTGTAGGTTTCGGGGGCATCCTCTCGGTGAGAGCCATGCCATGAATACCGCCCAGATCGAGATCCTGCCGAAACGCGGCGAATGGATCGTCAAGATCAACGACGCTGCCTATATCGGGCCATATTCGTATGAGGCCGCCATGGTCACCGCCATCGCCTTGGCCGACGCGGCGTGGCAGCTGGGCGGCCAGCCCTCGGTCATTCTGCAGGATCGCAAGGGCGAGCGCCGCACCGTCTGGGACCACCCCGCCCTGCGCCACGAGATCTACGCCTAGGGCCCGTCAGGGCGCTGGGTTGGCGCCCAGCCAGTCTTCCACAGCCTTGCGCGCGTCCTCGCTGGTGTCGACGCCGCCCGACAGCAGCCCTTCGGCGACGAAGTCGGTGGTCGCCGCGGTATAGGTCTTGGCCGGGTCGATATCGGCCATGGCGATGGTCGCATGCATGACGCCCGCGAAGCCCGATGGCTTGGCCAGCACCTCTTTCAGACGCGCCCCGGTGATCTGACCGCGCCAGATCGTGTCGTGAAAGGGGACGATGGCATGGACCTGGAAGCGGGTGACCTCATGGGTGCGAAAGCTTTCGAACATGGCGCCTTCCGGCTGGAGGCCAATCGCGGTACCGGCCGCCGCCTTCCAGGCCGCGGCGAGATCCTCGCCGGTCAGCCGGTTGCGCTCGGCCGGGGTTTGTCCCACCACCGCAACCGTTCCCACGCGCACGTCGAGCGGATGGGCATAGCGCTCCACCAGCGCCGCGATGGCTGGATCGGGCCTCACGGTCGCGTCAACCGCGATCAGCTCGTCGCTGTAGTGAGCGAGGCGCCAGCCCGTGGCCCGGTCGCCCTCGAAGGTCAGGTCGAATTCGCCGAGCCGCACGCCGAACTCGCCGTCCTGGACGACCGGCACGATCTTGCCGTCCAGGTTCTTCTCTTCCATCGGCTTGTAGAGATAGGTGTGGGAATCGCCGCCGACGACCGCGTCGATGCCGCGCGTCTGGTTCACCAGCCGCCGGTCGTCGAGCACGCCGATATGGGTGACCGCGATGACGATGTCGGCCTCGGCCCGCGCGCGCGGAATCCAGAGATCGGCGGCGGTGACCGGGTCGGTGAATTTCAGCCCTTTGGTCTGCGGATAGCTGGCTGAGCGGCTGGCGGTGAGGCCGAGGAAGGCCACCCGCACCGGGCCGATCTTTCGCACCACATAGGGTTTTACCCCGGGTAGAAATGTACCCGACGCATCGGTGACATTGGCGGCGATCCAGGGGAAGTTCGAGAGCCGGACCAGCCTGTCCAGGGCGGCCTGGGCGCCGGCGGCGTCCTTGGCGTCGGCCGCGTCCTTCAGCTTGAACTCGTTGTTGCCGACGGCGGCCAGGTCGTAGCCAATGGCGTTCATCGCCCTGATCTCGTCGACGCCCTCATACTGGGTGGCCAGCGGCCCGCGCGTGGTGGTGTCGCCGGAATCGACCAGCAGCACCGGCGCGTGCGCCCTGGCCTTCAGCTGGCGGATCAAGGTCGCCCTCCTGGCCGCGCCGCCGACCCCGCAATGCTCCTCCGGCCCCTTGGCGACCTCGACATAGCAGAAGTCGCGCAGGTGCCCGTGGATGTCGTTGTCGTGCAGGATGACCAGGTCCTGGCTTGCCGCGCCGGCCGGGCCGCCCGCCAGCGCCGCGAGCCATCCGATGCTTGCGGCAAGCCCGGCCAGCCAATCCCGACGACTCATTTCAGCCTCCCCGATCCTTGCCCCTCTGATAGGCGCTCAGCCGGCGAAAAGCATCAGGACCGCGGGCCCCCTCAGGGGCCGGGGCGACGCCCGCCATCCCAGCCCGGATTGCCGCGCACCCAGCCGCCATGCCAGCGTCCGCGGAAGAAGTGGCGCGGGCCGCCGTACCAGACCGGTCCGGCATAATAGGCCGGCTGGTCGTAGAAGATCGGCGGCGGTGGAGGTGGGGGCGGCGCCTCTTGGTACACCACCTCGGCCGGCGGCGGGGCTGCGGGCCTGTAATGATAGACAATCCGGCGCCTGATCACGTGATGGACGATGCGATGGTGGACGACCGGGCAACGGCAGGCGCATCGCGCCTTGGCGTCGGCCGGCGCGGCCGCGACGGCCAGGCCCGTGGCCAGGGTGGCGGCGAGCGCCGCGCTCAGCATCTTCATTTCTCAGCCTCCTCGTTCGCCCAGGCCGCGTCGCGGCATGGTCACGAAATCGTTAACACGCTCGCGCGCTTTCGATGAACTGGCGTTTGGGCAGGCCGCAATCTATCGGGCGGAAAAAGCGGCCGCTTGCTGTAGTGTGGCGGGATGGACGACCTGACCAGCAGCCAGCTTGAAGCCTTGCGGAACCTGGCGCGGAAGAAGGCCGGCGACGAGGTCGGCTTCGTCAATATCGCCGACGCGCGCGCCCTGACCGACCTGGGCCTGGCCCAGCGCAGTCGCGAAGGCTGGGACATCACCCCGGAGGGCTCGGCCTTCCTGACCGGCGGAACGGACGCGCCGGCAAACCCTGAGACAAGCTGAGCCGTTTTTCAGGGGAACGACGATCGTTTCGGCGCGTTGAGGTCTGAACGGACTTTTAGGGCGCAAGGACGAAAACCCATGACCTCACGATTCATAACCGCGGCAGTAGCTGCGCTGAGTTTGGTTACAGCCGTGGCCCCGGCGGTGAACGCCGTGGCGCAACCCCGTCACGGCGGCCCAGGAGGCTACGGCTTCCACGGCGGTTACCCAGGCGGTTACGGCTATCGCGGCGGCCGCGGTTACCGCGGCAATGACGCCGGCGCCTTGATCGGTGGTCTGGCCCTTGGGGCGGCGCTCGGCTACTACGCCGGCCGCCCCTACTATTGCCGCAATCACCGTCACTGGCGCTGGAACCCTTACTACCATCGCTACGTCTATTATAATGGCGGCTATTGCTAATCGCGACCCGCGCCTGATCTGATCGGCCGGGCAGGCGGGTGTCGACCCGCTTCCGCCAAGGGGTCATTTTGGGCGCGCTTCCACCACCCGGCAAGCTGATCGATATCGGTGGGCGGCGGCTTCACGGTCTGGCGGTCGGCCGGGGCAGCCCGGCCGTGGTCTTCGAGTCCGGCGGCGGGGGCGGGTCGGCGGTTCAGGACCTGGTCGTCCAGCGCCTGGTCTCGGCATTCGCCCGCGCGATCATCTACGACCGCGCCGGCCTGGGCTGGAGCGATCCGCCGCCGCCGGGGCGTTCGTTTCTGGAGCGGGCGGACGACCTGCATGCGCTGCTTAAGGCGACTGGCGAGGCCCCACCCTATGTCATCGTCGGCAGTTCGTTCGGCGGGCTGACCGCGCGGGCCTTCGCCTTTCGCTATCCGGACGAGGTGGTCGGCATGGTGCTGCTCGACGCCGCCGAGGAGCAGAAATACTTCCCGACCATGGCGCGCATGCGAGCCTGGCACGAAGACGAACTCAAGACCGAGGCCGGCCGCGCGGCCAGCGGCGAACTGCGCCGCCGGGCTGAGCCCCTGGTGCAAAGGGCGCGCGGGTTCACCGGGGCGGAAAAGGCGTGGCTGCTGGATGTCCTCTCGCGACCCGGCCACTTCCTGGCGGCGCTCGAGGAACTCTCCGCCATCGATGCGACTCCGCCGAAGATGCAGCAGGCCGGCGGCTTCGGCCGTCTGGGCGACATGCCCCTGATCGTGCTCAGCGCGGACAAACCCGTCACCGGCGATATGGCCGTCTGGCAGGAGGGCGCGGCCGAGGCGCAAACGCGCCTGGCGGCTCTGTCCAGCCATAGCGCGCACATCACGGGGGTGGGCCTGGGCCATTCGATCGCGCTGGAGCGCCCGACCCTGGTAGCCGCCGCCATCGCCGCTGTGCTCAAGGCCGTGGCCGGCGCTCCGCTCGACACGAGCGAGGTCCAGCGGCTGGCCGCCGACCCGACGGCCGTCCCGAGCGCCGAATAGATCCGCGCTTTCGGTGGGATATAGGCAGCGTCGTTGGTCAGGGTGTAGGCGTGCACCGGGCGATACCCGATGGCGACCTCGCCGGCCTCGTTCAGCCAGGCCAGGGTGTGTTTCATCCAGTTTTCGTCGTCGCGGGCGGGGAAGTCCTCACGTGCGTGGGCCCCACGGCTCTCCTGGCGCTCGAAGGCCCGACTGGGCGATCCGTGAACTGATGATCTGCGTTCGTGATCTCGACGAGGCCGCGCCCTATACCCGCGAACTGGTGAGCGCCTTGCGGGCATGATCGACCAAGGCTTCGAGGGCGGCGCGGAGCCTGGCCGACATTTCCGGGTCGGCGGCGACCTCGGCGGCGGTCATCTTGCCGCCTTGCAGCGGAATGGTGAGCGAGGCCGCGTCGACCACCTCGCCGGACATCACCGTCAGGGTCTCGCGCATCTGCGGCTGGGCGAATTCGGAGAAGGGCGAGGCGTTGATCAGGGCCACCGGCGTTCCGGCGAACTCCAGGCTGGCGACCAGCCAGTCGAGCGCGTTCTTCATCGTCCCGGCGACCCCGTAGGCATATTCTGGGCTGCAGATGACCAGGCCGTCGCAAAGGCCGATCTGGCGGCGGAGCTCCAGCACGGCGGCGGGCGGTGCGTCGCCATCGAGGTCGGGATTGAAGTGCGGCAGGTCGCCCAGGCCGGCATAGATCGCCACCTCGACGCCCGGCGGCGCGACGAGGCCCAGCGCCTCGACCAGCCGGCTATTAGCCGAGGCGGCGCGCAGGCTGCCGGAAATCGCCAGGATCCTCATCATGCCGAGCTAGGCCGCTCGCGCGTGGCGGCCTAGCGAGAAGTTCTGCACACGGCCCAAGACAATGTTCGGCCTTGCAAGGGATACGATCCAGATATATCGAAGATTACGATATATCTGGAGAATGATAGAATGACCGATCTGAACGAACGCCCGCGGCGGTCCGGCTTTCCCTTTGGTCTCGACGCCGTGATGCGCCGCCCGCCGCTGCGGACCTGGAACCTGACGGTGGTCGGCCGGGCGCAGGTGACGCCGCGCATGTTGCGGGTGAGCTTCGCGGCGCCCGCCCTGGCCGTCGAGCCCTGGCGGCCGGGCCAGGATCTGGTGTTGTCCATGCCGCAAACGGACGGCTCCATGGCCCGGCGGCACTACACCATCCGCGACATCGACCCGGCGACGGGCGAGGTGGATGTCGACTTCGTGCTGCACGGCGATAGCCCGGCCGGCCGCTGGGCGCGGGCGGCGGAGCGCAGTTTCGCGATCGAGGCGCAAGGCCCGCGCGGCCGCACGACCTTGGCCGCGGATGTCGAGCATCACCTGTTCCTGGGCGACGAGACCTGCATCCCGGCCATCTTCGCCATGGCCGAATCCATGCCAGTGGGGGCCAGCGCGACAGCCCTGATCGAGATCACCAACCCGGACGAGGCGCAGACCCTGTCCACGCGCGCCGACGTCCAGATCGAATGGCTGTCTCGCGAGGGCGCGGCGCCAGGGCCGAAATCCCTGCTGCTCGATCGGCTGCAAGCGCTCAATCCCTCGCCGGCATCCACCCACGCCTATGTCATCGGCGAGACCAGCAATGTTCGCGCACAGCGCCACTATCTGCTGGCCCACGGTTTCGACAAGGCCCGTATCACGGCGGAAGGCTATTGGCGCCCCGGCCGCGTCGGCGGCCACGATCACGTGTGAGGCGCCGTTAATGCCCGCCCGCGACCGGCTGGCCTGACAGCTGCAGCCGGGGCGCGATCCAGACCGCACAGGCGCCCATGATGAAGACCACCGCGCAGATCAGGAAGACGTGGTCGGTGGCCAGCATGACCGACTGGCTGTCGGTCATCCGATCGAGCTGTCCCAGGGCCTGAGCGGCGGTCAGGCCGCCCGCCTTCAGGCTGTCGAGCGTCGCCTGCGGCCCGTTCAGCGATCCGACCAGGTTGGTCCTGTGGATACTGGCGAAGTTCTGCCAGGCAGTGGTGGTGATCGAGGTGCCGAAGGCGGCCGCGGTGGTGCGGGTGAAGTTCATCAGCCCGGCGGCCGACGCGGTCTCCCGCGGCAATACCGAACCCAGCGCCAGTCCGGTGATCGGGATGAAGAAGAAGGGCACGGCGGCGCCCTGCAGAACCTGGGGCAGGCTGACCTGGAAGATGTCGATATCCGGCGCGAACCCGCTGCGCCAGAGCGAGGCCAGGCCCAGCACGGTGACCCCGAACGAGACCAGGATGCGTCCGTCCACCCTGGTGCTCAGGCGCGCCACGATCGGCGACAGGAGGACGGCGAAGATGCCCTGGGGCGCCACAGCGCGCCCAGCCCAGGTGGCGTTGTAGCCAAGGTTGGTCTGCAGCCAGAGCGGCATCAGCACGATGGAGGAGAAGAAGGCGCCGAAGACCAGGGCCATGATCAGGGTCGAGGTGGCGAAGCCGCGGTGGCGGAACACCTTCAGGTCGACGATCGGGTGGGGGTCGGTCAGCTCCCAGATCAGGAAGGAAACGAAGCCGACCGCCGCCACCAGGCCCAGGGTGACGATGACCGGCGAGTTGAACCAGTCCAGGTCCTTGCCGTTGTCGAGCATGATCTGCATGGCGCCGATCCAGAGGATGAGCAGGGCCAGACCGGTGAAGTCGACCGGATTGCGCACGGTCTTGGTCTCGCGGCTGGCCAGGAACCGCCAGGCGACGATGGCGCAGAGCGCGGCCACCGGGATGTTGATGAAGAAGATGAACGGCCAGCCGACGCCGTCCACCAGCGTGCCGCCGAGCAGCGGGCCGGCGACCGGCCCGACCACGGTGGTCATGCTCCACAGCCCGATGGCCATGGCCTGCTGCTGGGGTGGGAAGATGCGCCTGAGCAGGGTCTGGCTCAACGGCATGATCGGCCCGCCGGACAGGCCCTGCAGGACGCGCAGGCCGACCAGGGCGCCGAAGGAAGGGGCAAAGCCGCAGAGCATCGAACAGACGCCGAAACCGGCCACGGCGAAGACGAAGACCCGCACCGCGCCGAACCGCTGGGCCAGCCAGCCGGTCAGCGGCACGGTGATCGCCTCGGCCACGGCGTAGGAGGTGATCACCCAGGTGCCCTGGCTTGGCGAAACCGCCAGCCCGCCGGCGATGTTGGGCACGGAGACATTGGCGATGGTGGTGTCCAGCACCACCATGAAGTTGGCCAGGGCCAGCACGATGCCGGCGATCCATAGGGCTGAGCCGCTCATCACCGAGAAATCGGTGTCGTCTCCCGATCCGGCGGCTTCGGACATGGCCGCTAGCCGCCGGAGACGTCGATGACGGCCTTCATGGACAGGCCCACCCGCAGCGGATGCGCCTCCAGCTCCTTCGGGTCGAGCGAGACACGCACCGGCAGCCGCTGGACGATCTTGATCCAGTTGCCAGTGGCGTTCTGGGCCGGGATCAGCGCGAAGGCCGCGCCGGTGCCGCCGGCCACCCCGGCGACACGGCCGTGGAACTTGACGTGGCCGCCATAGAGGTCGGCGGTCAGGATCACCGGCTGGCCCAGCCGCACATGGCGCAGCTGCACCTCCTTGAAGTTGGCGTCGACATAGGCGCGGTTGATCGGCACGACCTGCATCAGGGGCGCGCCCACCTGCACCTGCTCGCCAAGCGCGACATTCTTTTTGGCGACCACCCCGTCGAAGGGCGCGCGCAAGGTCGTGCGGTCGAAATCGAGCTGCGCCTTGGCGACCTTGGCGCGGGCGGCGGCGACTTCCGGATTCTCCGCCACCGGCGCGCCGCTGATCAGGGCGGTGTTGACCGCCTGGGTCCCGATGGCCGCCCCACGATTGGCCTCGGCCTGGGTTTTCGCCGCCCGGGCCTGGGTGAGGGCGGCTTCGGCGCCGCGTTCCTGGTTTTCCGCCTGGGTCAGCTCGTCGCCGGAGACGGCGCCGGACTGGGCCAGGCGCTGGCGACGGCCGAGCTCGGTGCGGGCGCGGTCCAGGTCGGACTGTGCGCTCATGATCTGGGCGTCGGCCTTGGTGATGTCGGCGGCGCGCACGGCGACCTGGCCGCTCAACGCCTGTTCGTTGGCGAAATAGCCGTTCACCTTGCGGGTGGCCTGATCGAGCTCGGCCTGGGCCTGGTCCAGCGCGACCTTGGCGTCGGCGGGATCGATCTGCACCAGCATCTGGCCTTGTTTGACCGGTTGGGTGTCCTGGGCGAGAACCTTGATGACCTGGCCGGCCACCTGCGGGGTGATGTCCGCTGAGTCGGCGTTGACATAGGCGTCGTCGGTGGAGACGTGGTTACGGCCGACGGCGAACCAGTAGGCGATATAGCCGAGGCCGAGCACGACAATAACGACCGTCAGCAGGCCGAAGAGCAGCGCACGGCGGTTGCTCGCACGGCGCGCCGGTTTGGACTCGGGCGCCGCGGCCACGGTGGGAGCCCGTTCGGGGGCGGGCGCTGAATCAGCCATGGGTTTGGTCCTGCACCTGGAAGCCGCCGCCAAGCGCCTTCACCAGTTCGATATCGAGGGTGAAAGCCCGCGCCTGCAGATCGACGACCACGCGCCGGTTCACCAGCACGGCGTCCTCGGACAGCAGCACGGATTGATAGTCGGCCAGGCCGCCGTCGTAGCGCAGCTTGGCGATGCGATAGGCGTCTTCGTCGGCCGCCAGCGCCGCCTGGCTCTGCGCCAGACGCTCGGTGAGCGCGCGTTCGCTCGTGGCCGCGTCGGCGACGTCCTGCAGCGCCTGGGTCAGGGTGGCGTCGTAGGTGGCCACCGCCTCGGCATAGTCGGCGTCCGCGCCGCGCAGATTGGCGCGCAGGCGACCGCCCTCGAAAATGGGCAGGGTCACCGCCGGGCCGACGGAGCCGATGTCCGACCCGACCTTGAAGAAGTTGTGCAGATGCAGGGCTTCGAAGCCGATGTCGGCGACCAAGTTTATGTCCGGGTAGAACTGGGCCCTGGCCACGCCGATGCGCTTGGCGTCGGCCTCGGCGCGCCAGCGGGCGGCGACGAGGTCGGGACGGCGGCCAATCAGGTCCGCGGCCAGGCTGGGCGGCAGGCCGAAACCCTGGATCATAGCCGCGCCGGGCCGTTCGATGGCGAGGCCGCGGTCCGGACCTTCGCCCATCAGGGCGGCGAGGCGGTTGCGGGCCAGACCAATATCCTCGTCGATCTCGGCGACATTGGCCTTGGCCGTAGCGACGCCGGCCCGGGCCTGTTGCGAGGCCGAACGGTTGTCGGCGCCGTTGGCCACGCGCCGGACCACCAGGTCGAGGGTCTCCTGCCGGGACTGGGCGGCGCGCTCGGCCACGTCGCGTTCGGCATAGAGCCGCGCCAGGTCGGCATAGGCTCCCGCGACGGCGGTCGAGAGGGTAAGCCTGGCCTCGGCGGCGTCGGCGGATGCGGCCCTGGCCTCGGAGGTGGCGGCGGCGACGGCGGCGCGGTTCTTGCCCCAGAAATCGAACTCGTAGCTGAAGTTGAGCGTGCCCTGGCCGAAGTCGTTATAGCCCTTGGGCACGAACAGCGGCGGGATGCCGGCATTGTAACTCTGCTTGGTCTCGACCGCCGTCCCGTTGAACGACAGCGAGGGGAAGAGCCCCGCCCGCGCCGTGCCCAAATCGGCCCGCGCCTTGTCGATCCGCGCCCGGGCCTCGGCCATCGAGGGCGCATTGCGCAGCGCCTCGTCGATCAGCTGGTCGAGGCCAGCGTCGCCATAGGCGCGCCACCAGTCGAGCTTCGGCCAGTCGGCCGCGGGCGCCACGAAGCTCTGGCTGGTCGCATAGGCCGCCGGCGGCTTGGGCGTGGGCGCCTCGCCGGTCCTGGGCAGGACCGCGCAGGCGCTCAAGGCGCAGCCGAGCAGAAGCGCCGCTGCGGCCTTGCCTGGGGACCTGGCTGGGAGGGGACCTTGCATCGTGTGCCAAAATAAATTGACCGTACCGTACGGTCATGGTCAAAGTGACAGTGACGAATTCCACTGTCAATCAGGCTTGTGAGAGAAATTCCGCCATGGCCGACGCCAAGTTAGACCCTGAAGGGGAGGTGGGAGCGGCCGAGCTCAAGGGCAAGCTCCCCAAGGCCAGGCTGGACGCCCGCCGCGACGCAAAACGCGAGGCCATCGTCGATGTCGCGCGCCAGGTCTTCTTCGAGGAGGGCTATGCCGCCGCCTCCATGTCGAGCATCGCCGCGCGGCTGGGCGGGTCGAAGGGCACGCTCTACAACTACTTCAAAAGCAAGGAGGCCCTGTTCGAGGCCTATATCGAACACGCCTGCGGCCAGTGGCGCGCCTGGGTCTTCGATCTGCCGGACGACGACGCGGCCGGCGGTGCGGACATCGAGGCGGTGCTCACCGATCTCGGCGAGCGGTTCCTCGGCCATCTGGTGACCGAGTCCGCCATCCGGTTGCTGCAACTGGTCATCGCCGAGGCCCAGCGGGCGCCCGAGTTGGCGCACATCTTCTACGACGCCGGACCGGGTGGTGGCATAGCGCGGCTGACCGCCTATCTCGAGGCCGCCAAGGCCGCCGGCCACATCGATCCGCCCGACTGCCGCATGGCCGCCCAGCAATTCCTCTCCCTGTGTCGCGGCCACCTCTATTTCCGCTATTCGCTCAACCTGATCCCCCGCCCGACCCCGGCCGAGATCAAGGCCGAAGTCGGCCGCGCGGTGGCGCTGTTTCTCGGTGGCTACGGGCGCCCTTAAGTGAGCAACTCGGTGACGGAGCGGATGATGCGGTCGGGCCGGATCGCCGAGCCCTCGGGCAGGCCGTCGCCGAGATGGTCGTGCCAGATGCCGAAAATGCCCAGGCGTTGGGGCGCCGCGACCTCCCATTCCAGATTGTCGCCGACCATCCAGGTCTCGCGAGGCGCGACGCCCAGCGCCTGCATGGCGTGGCGATAGGCGCGTTCCTCCGGCTTGCCGAAACCGTGGTCGCCCTCGATCTGGATGTGGTCGAACCGCCGGGCGAGATCGAATCGCTCGATCTTGCCGCGCTGGGGCTCGGACTGGCCGTTGGTGACCAGGGCGAGCCGGACGCCGGCGGCCTTCAGCGCGTCGATGGTCTCCAGCGCGCCGGGGAAGAGCTTCGCCTCCGCCTCGCGATGGGCGTGGAACTGGTCGGCGAAGTCATGGGCCTGCTCGCGGGTCAGGCCGGGCGCCCCGACGGCGTTCAAGTCCTCGAAGGCCTCGGCGACCAGCATCCGGCGCGCCTGCGCCAAGCGCGGACGCCAGGCCTTGTGCCGATCCTGGTCGGCCCAGAAGGCCTTGAAGCGGGCCTCCATGGCGGCGGCGGCCGTCCTCGGCGTCAGCGGCGCGAACCATTCCGGCGTGCGTTTGGCGATTTCCTCGATCACCAGCGCGCGGCGGCCGAAGGACAGAATGGTGTCGTCGAGATCGAACAGAATCGCACGCGGAAGCAGCAGCATGGCGCCTTCTATCAGAGGCTGGTGCGCCCCCGGCGCCACGGCGGACGAAACATGTCGTCCAGACGTCGCCGGACCAGAGACGCCGCCTTGACCCTGGCCGCCGGGCTGGCCCAATGACGGCGGCGAGGGGGCCGAGTATGGGATTGCAGACGCGTGTCCGGCGCGAGCTCAAGTTTCTCAACGGCCTGGTGCGGACCCTTATGCGGGTGCGCTCCATTGGGCCGGATTCGACGCACCTGGTCTGCGACGACATCGAGGCGGCGGTGGACGCCTGGCGCCAGCGCCGCGCTATCACCATGGGCCCCCGCACGATCAGCTATGGCGAGCTGGACGAGATCGCCAACCGTTACGCCCATTGGGCTATGGAGCATGGCATCCGCCGTGGCGAGACGGTGGTGCTCTATGCCCCCAACCGCGTCGACTACCTGGCCATCTGGTATGGCCTCGGCAAGGTCGGCGTCGCCACCGCCCTGATCAACAACAGCCTCGCCGGCGCCCAGCTGGCCCACTGCGTCGAGATCGCCAATGCCGCCCACGCCATTGTCGACGCCGAGACCGCGCGGGCTTTGCAAGCCATCCAGAAGGACCTTTCGCGTCCGACGGTGATCTGGACTCTTGGCGCGGCCGAGGGCGAGCTTCGCGACCTGAGCACGGCCCTGAAGAGCTGCAGCCAGCTGCGTCCCGACCGGACCTTGCGCGAGGGGCTGACGGCGCGAGACACAGCGCTCTTCATCTACACCTCCGGCACCACCGGCATGCCCAAGGCGGCCAAGATCGACCACATGCGCGTGCAACTCTACATGCGCGGCTTCGCCGGCGCGACCAACGCCAGGAAGGACGACCGGGTCTATGTCACCCTGCCGCTCTACCACGCCACCGGTGGGCTCTGCGCCACGGGCGCCGCGCTGTTGAACGGCGGCTCGGTGGTGCTGCGCTCGCGCTTTTCCGCCAGCCACTTCTGGGACGACGTCAACGCCGAAGGCTGCACCATGTTCGTCTATATCGGCGAGCTCTGTCGCTATCTGGTCAACCAGCCGGTGCAGCCCGGCGAACAGACCCACAAGCTGCGCCTGGCCTTCGGCAACGGTTTGCGGCCGGAGATCTGGGACACGGTCAAGACCCGCTTCCGCATCCCGGAAATCCTCGAGTTCTATGGCTCGACCGAGGGCAATGTCTCGCTGTTCAACCTCGATGGCCGGCCGGGCGCGATCGGGCGGATCCCCGGCTATGCCCGCGCCTGGTTCAATGTCCGCGTCGCCCGGTTCGACGTCGAGACCGAAACCGTGGAGCGCGGGGCGGACGGGCTGGGCATCGAGGCCCGGCCGGGCGAGATCGGCGAGTGCCTTGGCGAAATCCATGCCGGCGCCCGCACCGAATTCACCGGCTATGCCGACAAGAAGGCCAGCGAAAGCAAGATTCTGCGAGACATGTTCAAGCCCGGCGACGCCTGGTTCGCCACCGGCGACCTGATGCGCCAGGACAGGGACGGTTATTTCTACTTCGTCGACCGGATCGGCGACACCTTCCGCTGGAAGGGCGAGAACGTCTCCACCGGCGAGGTCGAGCAGGCCCTGGCCGTGCTGCCGGGCGTCAAGGAGGCCAGCGTCTATGGCGTCAAGGTCGGCGATCTGGACGGCCGCGCCGGCATGGCCTCGCTGGTGGTCGGCCCCGACTTCGACATCGCCGGCCTGGCCGCGGAGGTGGACGCGGCCCTGCCGGCCTATGCGCGGCCGGTCTTTGTGCGGTTGAGGCCGGAACTGGCCGTCACCGGCACCTTCAAGCACCGCAAGATCGACATGGTCGCCGACGGCTTCGACCCCGAGCATGTCAAGGAGCCGCTCTATGTCCGCGACAGCGGCAAGGGCTTCGTGGCGATAACGCCCGAGGTGATGGCCGAGATCGTCGGCGGCAGGATGCGGCTCTAGCGAGTCGGACTGGTGAAGGCGATCTCGTAGCCGTCGGGATCGCGCAGGGTGATCTCGTCGAGGCCGTATTGCTGCGCTTCCGGTTCGGGCGCGTCGCGGCCCTTGGCGCGCAGATCGCGGACCAGATCGTGCACGGAGTCCACGCCGAGATAGATCACGGCCTCGGTATAGTGCGGACGGGCGCGGCGCGGCGCGGGATCGCCGCCGCGCGCATTCAGCATCAGCTCGACGTCGCCCGAGCGCAGATTGACGAAGGCCAGGCGGCCTTCGGATTCGAAGCGCGTAATCACCTCGAACCCGACCAGGTCCCGCCAGAAGCCGAGGCTGGCCTCGATATCCGCTACATTGAGCAGCGGCCGGCAGGTCTGGATGGTCATGGCGAACTCCCTTGCGCGCTTACCAGTAGCGTAGATCGATAAAGCACTCGCCGAGCGCCGCCGGCGCCGGGGGGCCGAACGGGCTCCATTCCAGGGTGCGGGACTCGATGCGCGGGTCGAGGTCGGCCAAGGCCGCCGTGACCTGCGGCAGATGTTCCAGACCGACGATCAGGTCGGTGCGGCCGCGTTCAGCGCAGAGGCCGTTCAGGTGGCGGAGCAGCCGCGCCAGCGCGTCTTCGCGACCGGTGGCGCAGCCGGCGTCGAGCACCGCGCCCACCTCCACGCGCCGTTCCTCGCCGGCTTCCGAGCGCCAGATCTCGCGCATGTCCCGCCCGCGGTCCCACAGGCCGGCGCAGGCGACGACGCGGCCGTCCTGCTCCAGAACAAGGACGTCGGGCCAGCCATAGACCGGGCGATACCAGCGCGATTTCTCGCCCCAGACGCCTTCATCGAGCACCGCCTTCAGGCTCTCGGGACCATAGGGGCGGTAGAGGTCCAGGCCATGGTGGGTGCGGTTGATCATCTCGGCGCAGGCGGCGAGGTCGCCTTCGGCGATGGGCCGCACGCCTTCCGCCGCCGAGGCGTCAGCGCGCGCGCTCAGATAGGTGACGCCCACCACCTTCTGCGGCCGGTCGCCCTCGGCCATGAACTTCACCGCCTCGAGGAAGCCGGCCATGTTGGCGTTGCCGATGCGCATGAACATCACCTGGCCGATGGTCGATCGCTGCAGGGCGCGGCTGGGGAAGCGGCGCACCAGATCGCCGAGACCCTCGCCGCGACGGCCGTCGCGCACGCGCATGGCCAGGGCATAGTGGATGCTGGCCGGCTTGCCGCCGATCAGGCAGTTGACCGAGGCCCAGACGGTGCAGGCGACCAGCTCGCCGGCGTCCTCGATGACGCTGATGCTGGCGTCGGGCTGCAGGCGGAACTGGGCGATCGAATTGGGCGACCGCTCGACGGTCACCTGCCAGTCGCCGACCTTTTCCGGCGCATGGGCCCAGAGATCGCCGAACGCCTCATCGTCGCGCTTGGTCAGCTCCCGCGCCCGATAGGGGCCCTTGGCCAGGCGCTCGAACACGCCGACGATCCGCTCGACCTGGAACAGGAAGTTGGGGTTGACCGGCTCCTTCAACCACTGATCGAGCTGATGGCTGGGCGTCTTCACCGCCTGGGCGCGTTCGATCAGGCCTTCGGGCCAGCCGTGGGCCTTGGCGCGCGCCGTCAGGGTCTCGATTGTCGCCATTCTCCCCCCAAGGCTCAGGCTTTGCCGGCGAACCTTGTTCGATCCGCCCAAGCGGTCAAGCCCAGGCTTGCTTTAAGGCCCGGGCGATTGTGAAAGTCGCGCGCTGGTCATCCGCGCCACGAGTCGTGGCTGGCGGATTGAGGGAGGCCGAACATGCTCTGGCCCATCGTCGCCGCCTGGCTTCACTATATCGGCGTCATGCTCTTCCTCGCCTGCCTGCTGGGCGAGCATCTGGTCTTGAAGCCGGAGCCGACCCTGGCCCAGGCCCGGACCCTGCAGATCCTGGACGGAACCTATGGCGGCTCGGCGGCGGTGGTCCTGGCGACCGGGATCTGGCGGATGTTCCTGGAAAAGGGCGTCGGCTACTACCTGCATGACGTCGCCTTCCACATCCTGGTGGCCCTGTTCGTGATCATCGGCCTGTTGTCGATCTATCCGACCGTGATCTTCATCCGCTGGCGCAGGATCACCGCCGCCGGCCAGACCCCGACGCTTGCGCTCGGCCAGTTCAAACGCATCCAGATGATCCTGCGCGTGGAAATGCTCTTGCTGCTGATCGCGCCTCTCTTCGCGACCGGCATGGCGCACGGATGGCTGACGTTCAGCTGAAGCGCGGCGTCAGACCCTTCGCGTCGCGGGGGAGTCGCCTATATCATCGGGTATGGCCGACGACCTCGCCCAACCACTGATCGGCATCGCCGTGATCAAGGATCACGTGCGCCGGCTTCCGGATGCGCCGGGCGTCTATCGCATGGTCGGCGAGGACGGCGAGGTGCTCTATGTCGGCAAGGCGCGCTCCTTAAAGAAGCGGGTCAGCCAGTATGCGCAAGGCCGCGCCCACACCCAGTGGGTAGCGCACATGATCCACCTGACCCGCTCGATGGAGTTCGTCACCACCGAGACCGAGACCGAGGCCCTGCTGCTCGAGATCAACCTGATCAAGCAGCTGAAGCCGCGCTTCAACGTTCAGCTGCGCGACGACAAGAGCTTTCCGGAAATCCTCATCCGCCGCGACCATCGCGCCGCCCAAATCCGCAAGCATCGCGGCGCCCACACCATCCCCGGCGACTATTTCGGCCCCTTCGCCTCGGCCTGGGCGGTGAACCGGACGGTCAACAGCCTGCAGAAGGCCTTTCTGCTGCGCTCCTGCTCCGACAGCGTTTTCGAGAGCCGCACGCGGCCCTGCATGCTGCACCAGATCAAGCGCTGTTCGGCGCCGTGCGTGAACCTGGTCAGCCCGGAGGAGTACGACCAGCTGGTCGAACAGGCGCACGACTTCCTGCGCGGAAAAAGCCGGGCGGTGATGACCAACCTGGCCGGCCAGATGAGCGAGGCCGCCGAGGCGATGGAGTTCGAACGCGCCGCGCGCCTGCGCGACCGGATCCGCGCCCTCTCGTCGGTCAGCCAGGACCAGTCGATCAATCCGGTGGGGGTCACCGAGGCCGATGTCTTCGCCGTCCATGCCGAGGGCGGCCAGGCCTGCGTCCAGGTCTTCTTCTTCCGCGCCGGGCAGAACTGGGGCAACCGCGCCTATTTCCCGCGCGTGGCCAACACCATCGAGGCGGCCGACGAGGAGCCGGGCATTCTCGACGCCTTCCTTGGCCAGTTCTACGAAAGCCAGGCCATCCCGCGCTTGATCCTGCTTTCTCACGACGTCCCCAACCGCGAACTGCTGGCCGAGGCCTTCTGCCTGAAGACCGGGCACAAGGTGGCGATCGCCAAACCGGTGCGCGGCGAGAAGCGCGACCTGGTCGCCCATGCCCTGACCAATGCCCGCGAGGCGCTGGGCCGCAAGATGGCGGAGAGTTCGGCGCAAGGAAAACTGCTGGCCGGGGTCTGCGAGGTGTTCGGCCTGGAGAGCCAGCCGGAGCGGATCGAGGTCTATGACAACTCCCACATCATGGGCACCAACGCGGTTGGCGGGATGATCGTGGCGGGGCCGGACGGCTTCCAGAAGAACCAGTACCGCAAGTTCAACATCAAGAGCACCGAGCTCACCCCCGGCGACGACTATGGCATGATGCGCGAAGTGCTGCGCCGCCGCTTCGCCCGGCTGGTCAAGGAGGAGGAGGCGGGCGAGTCGACGCCGCGCCCGGACCTGGTGTTGATCGACGGCGGCGCCGGCCAGCTGCAGGCGGCCGTCGAGGTGATGGCCGACCTGGGCGTCGACGACATCGTGGTGGTGGGCGTCGCCAAGGGGCCCGACCGCGACGCAGGGCTGGAGCGGTTCTTCATGCCCGGCAAGACCCCCTTCATGCTCGAGCCGAAGAGCCCGATCCTCTACTATCTGCAGCGCCTGCGCGACGAGGCGCACCGCTTCGCCATCGGCACCCACAGGGTGCGGCGCAAGATGGAGATGACCCGCAATCCGCTCGACGAGATCGAGGGGGTGGGGCCGGGTAAGAAGCGCGCCCTGTTGCATGCTTTCGGCTCGGCGCGGGGGGTCTCTCGCGCCTCGGCCAGCGACCTGGTCAAGGTTGAGGGGATCAGCGCGGCGCTCGCCGAGCGCATCTTCGGATTTTTCCGCAAGGCCTGAGGGGCTAAGGACCGCGCATGAAGCACCTGCCCAACCTGCTCACCATCGCGCGCCTGGTGCTATCGTTTCTGATGTTCGCCAGCCTGGTGACCATCGGGGCGGCCGAGCACGGCGCGCCGGTTCCGCCCGACCTCGGTCTCGGCTTGGCCTGGTTTTCGGTGATCGCCTTCGTGGTCGCCAGCGTCACCGACTATTTCGACGGCTGGCTGGCCCGGCGCTGGGGGGTGACCAGCCTGGCCGGCGCCATTCTCGACCCGATCGCCGACAAGATCCTGGTCTGCGGCGCCATCGTCGGCCTGATGATCGTCGGCCTGCCCTACATGTTCGGCGCGCTGGGCGGGCTGATCCTGATCCGCGAGTTCGCGGTCTCGGCCCTGCGTGAGGTGCTGGCGCCACGCGGGGTCAAGCTGCCGGTGACCTTCCTGGCCAAGACCAAGACCACCCTGCAACTGGTGGCGCTCGGCGCCCTGATGATCCTCTGGTTCTGGCCCGCCTGGAACATACAGGTCCCGCTGGACCAGCTGCGATATGCCTGGGAAGCCGCCCAGATGCTGCTCGTCCTGGCCACCGGCGTCACCCTCTGGACCGGCGCCCAATACGGCCGCGCGGCGGCGCGCGCGTTGAGACAAACGTAAGGCAGAGCAACAAAACCCGTCATGGCCCGACTTGTTCGGGCCACCCATGATCACCGTGAAACGTGAGTGTTCATGGGTCCCCCACATTCCGCGGCTCCGCCGCTCCAGCGGGGGATGACGGATTATTTTATGGGCCCTACGACATGCTTGGCGGCGCGGGCGGCGGCGGGTCGTCCGGCAGGGGGATGAACTCGTCGTGGTCGTGGGGCGGCAGCGGGATGCGGCCGGCCTTCCAGTCGGCCTTGGCCTGTTCGATCCGGTCCAGCGACGAGGAGACGAAGTTCCAATAGAGGTGCCGCTCGCCGAGAGGCTCGCCGCCGAGCAGCATGAGCACCGACGGCTCCAGCGCCTTGAACACCACCGTGTCGCCCGGCGTGAAGACCAGCATGTGGCCGGCCTCATAGCGAAATCCCTCCACCTCGACCGCGCCGGAGACCAGGAAGGCCGCCCGGTCGGGATATTCCGCCGGCATCCCCGCTGTGGCGCCGGCATCCAGCTCCCAGTGCACATAGAACATCGGCGAATGGGTCTTCACCGCCGCCTTGGCGCCGAAGGCCTCGCCGGCGATCAGCCGCGCTTTCAGCCCATCGGTTTCGTAATAGGGCAGGTCGCTCGGCCCCGAATGGTGGGCGAAGGCCGGCGCGATCTCCTCCATCGACTCCGGCAGGGCGACCCAGGCCTGGATGCCGTTCATCAATCCGCCATGCTCGCGGATCAGGCCGTCGAAGCGCTCGGAATGGCTGATGCCGCGCCCGGCGGTCATCCAGTTGACCTCGCCAGGACGGATCTGCTGGTCGGTGCCGAGGCTGTCCTGGTGGCGCATCTCGCCGGAGAACAGGTAGGTGACGGTGGAAAGCCCGATGTGTAGGTGCGGTCGCACATCGGCCGAGCGCGGCACGCCGGCCGGCATCTCCACCGGGCCCATATGGTCGAAGAAGACGAAGGGCCCGACCATCCGCCGCTTGGCGAAGGGCAGGACGCGGCCGACCTCGAAACCGCCCAGATCCCGGCGGCGGGCGTCGATGACGAGTTCGATCATGGCTGGAGCCTCCTGGCCCTGGAGATAGGGGACCGCTGTCACAGGCGAAACCATGGCCATGGCCGGTGCGGCGTCAATGGGTTAAGGCCGGGCGGATGGCCGGGAGCACGATTCCGTACGATTTCGACGCCGTGGTCGTGGGCGCGGGCGCGGTCGGCCTGGCTTGCGGCTATGCGCTGGCCCAGCGTGGCCTGTCGGTGGCGATGCTGGAGAAGGGGCCGATCATCGGCCAGGGGATTTCCTCGCGCAATTCCGAGGTCGTCCATGCCGGCCTCTACTATCCCACCGGCTCGCTGAAGGCGCGGGTCTGCGTCGAAGGTCGGCGCCGTCTATACAGGTTCCTGGAAAGCCACGGCGTCGCTTACATCCGCTGTGGCAAGCTGGTGGTGGCCACCGAGCCGGACGAGATCGGCCGGGTCGAGGCCATCGGCGTCCAGGCCGCGGCCAACGGCGTCGAGGGCATGAGCGAGCTGACCGGCGCCCAGGCCCGCGCGCTGGAGCCGGAACTGAACGCGGTGATGGCGCTGCAATCCAAGCAGAGCGGCATCTTCGACAGCCACGGCTACATGCTGGCCCTCTCTGGCGAGATCGAGGATCGCGGCGGCGCGGTGGTGGTCGAGACGCCGTTCGAGGCCGCCGACGCCCTGGCCGGTGGCGGGTTTTGCGTCCGCGCCGGCGGCGCCGAGCCGACCGACCTGAACTGCCGGTTCCTGGTCATCGCCGCCGGCCTGGGCGCCCAGGATGCGGCCGCGAAGATCGCTGCCTATCCCGCCGATCGGATTCCCAAGCTGCACTACGGCAAGGGGGTCTATTTCGCCCTGGCTGGCCGGCCGCCGTTCCAGCGGCTGATCTATCCGCCGCCGATCGTCGGCGCGCTGGGCGTCCACTATCGCCGCGACCTGGGTGGCCAGGGGCGGTTCGGGCCCGACCTGGCCTTCGTCGATCACGAGGACTACAGCGTCGACCCCGGCCGGGCGGCGGGCTTCGAGTCTTATATCCGCCGCTTCTGGCCGGGTCTGCCCGACGGGGCGCTCAGCCCCGACTATGCCGGCATCCGACCCAAGCTGCATGGGCCGGGCGAGCCGCAGCCGGACTTCCGCCTCGACGGGGCCGAACAGCATGGGATGGAGGGCCTAGTCGCCCTCTTCGGCATCGAGAGCCCCGGCCTGACCAGTTCGCTGGCCATCGGCGAGGCGGTGGCCGACCGGCTGGCGGGGCAGGGGGCCAGAGCGGGTTGAGGAAAAGTGTGAAGCGGTTTTCCGCCCGCAACCCGCTCTGCCCCTTAGGAATCGATCACATTTATGATTTTGGATTGCTTCAATCCAAAATCATCGTGATCTAAGCGCCATGGCCCTGGTCGTCCACGCCGCCAATTTCGGCATCCGGCCCAAGGGCGCCTTCCAGAACAATGTCGAGCGCAAGCTGACCAACGGCCTGATCCGCAACGGCCATCAGGTGCTGAACTTTTCAGACCGCGACGCGGCCATGGCTGGCTCGCTGCTCGGCCCGCACCGGGTGGGCGGCGGCAAGTATGCCAACAAGGCGTTGCGCGACCTCTGCCTCAACATCCGCCCCGATGTGCTGATCCTGGGCCAGACCGACATCGTGCGGCCGGAGACCGTCGCCGATCTGCGCGACCGGCTGCCGGCCATGCGGGTGCTGCAATGGAGCGTCGATGCCCTCTTCGAGCCCGGCAATATCGAGCGGCTGGAGCGCAATCTGCCGGTGGTCGATGCGAGCCTGGTCAGCACCGCCGGCGAGGCGCTGGCCCCGCTCAGCCGGCCGGGCAAGCGGCTGGGTTTCCTGCCCAATCCGGTCGACTTCTCCATCGAGCGCGGGGAAAACCACCTGAATCCCGACCTGCCCTTCGACCTCTTCTATGCCTGCGGCAACCCGGCCGACCTGCGCGAGGTCGGCGGCAAGGCCTGGAACATGGACGACTTCATGCGCGCCCTGCTGACGGCCCTGCCGGGGATCCGCCCGAAACTGGCCGGGCTGATGGGGAACACGGGCCTGGGCGGCGCGGCCTATCAGGAGGCGCTGGAATCGGCGGCCATCGGCCTCAACATCAGCCGGCGCAGCGACCAGCTTCTCTATAGTTCGGATCGCCTGGCCCACCTCGCCGGCAATGGCCTGGCGGTGATGATCGAGCGCTCCACCGGCTATGACCAGCTGTTCTCGGACGACGAGATGGTCTTCTTCTCGACCTTCGACGAGGTTGTCGTCGCCATCGACCGGCTGGCCAAGGACCCCGCCCACCGCATGGCCGTCGCGGCGGCCGGCCGCGCCCGCTACCACGATCTGTTCAATGAGCGGCGCGTCGCCCAGTACGTGCTCGACCTGGCGCTCGACCGCCTCGACCCGGCCGCCTATCCCTGGCCGACGCTCTACGCGCGGGCTTAAGGATGGCCAGCCCCCGCATCCTCAACCTGATGCTCGCGCCGGCGGCCGGCGGGCTGGAATCCATGGCGCTCTATTATCACCGGGCGCTGGAGGCCCACGGCGCCCAGGTGCTGTCCGTGGGCATCGAGGGAAGCTGGTTCGACCAGATTCTCGCCGACAGCCCCGCCGCCTTCGCCGGCCTGAAGGCCGCCAGCCCGATCGATCCGCGCCAGGGATGGGCGCTGGCCCGCATCGCCAGGCATTTTGCCCCCGACGTCGTCCTCGCCCACGGCTCGCGCGGCGCGGCCCTGGCGGTCGCGGCCCTGTCGCGCCAGGAGGTCCGGATCGCCGCCGTCGTGCACAATTTCCGCGCCCGCCGCGCCATAACCCGCACGGCCCTGGCGATCTGCGTCAGCCCGGCCGTCGGGGCCGATGTGCGGGCGCGCTTCCCGAGAGTCCCCGTCGCGGTGGTGGAGAACTTCGCGCCGCTGTCGCGAACGCCGCCGCGCGCGGTCGCGGCCGACCCGCCCCACATCGGCACGCTCGGCCGGCTGCACGCGGAGAAGGGCTTCGACCTTCTTCTTGAGGCCGCCGCCCAGCTACGCGATCGTGGACGCGTCTTTCGCCTCACCATCGCCGGCGAGGGCCCCGCGGCGGACGATCTGAAGGCCCAGGCCGCCCGACTGGGCCTCGCCGATCGCATCGATTTCCCCGGCTGGGTCAGCCCGCCGGAGCGGCTGCTCGCCGAGCTCGATCTCTTCGTCTGTTCGTCGCGGACGGAATCCTTCGGCCTGGTGGTTATCGAGGCCATGGCGGCCGGGGCGCCGGTGATCGCTGCCGATATCGAGGGCCCGCGCATCCTGCTCGCGGAGGGTCGCTACGGCCGGCTGGTCCCGCCCGAGGCGCCGGCCGCGCTCGCCGAAGCCATGGCCGCTGCGCTGGACGACCCGAAAGCCTCGCTGGACATGGCCAGGCTGGCCCAGGCCGAGGCGATCGCGCCCTATGATATGGACGCCGGCGGGACGCGGTTGTGGACCGCGCTCATCCCGTTGCTTGAAGGCCGCTGACCTTGCCCCTATAACCCAGCGCCCCTCGGTTTGGCTGGGTAGCTCAGATGGTTAGAGCGGTGGATTCATAACCCACAGGTCGGCGGTTCGATCCCGCCCCCAGCTACCGACAGGCTCATACGGCGGGCTGTTCATCCGGCCGTTGGGCCCTGGCGCGGAGCCAGCCCATCCAGAGATCGCGCAGTCCCGGTCGCTCGGCCGGCTCGCCCTCGCTGAGGTCGTGGCGACTTGTGAAAACCAGGCCAGTCTCGTTGCCTCTGCGCCACGCGATCGCCGCGTCGAAGAGCAAACCCTCTTCGATCAGCAAGAGAGCGGCAGGCGGCGGCAGCCTGATAATCGACGAAATCTGCACACGTGCGCCGTTGAGCGACAGGTCCAGCACGGTGCAGTCGGGGTGCAGAAAGCCGTCGGCGCTGATGAGCTTGCCGGCCAGGCGCGCCGCGACCCGAACGCCGTCGCGCCTATCAGGGCCCAGATAGATCGCCGGCTGGCCCGCGGACGCGGGCTCGCGGTTCTCGCTCGGATTGCTCGCAACGTCTAAGGACGCTGGTTTCGCTTTCGCGGCCATCATGGCCGTCTCATACACCGATACGGTTGAGCGATTGCTAACCTGAGCGAGAGTTAGGCGCCCGTCGGCTCGGGGCGGGCCGCCGCCTCGATGTCCGCGAAATAGCTCGCCGCCGCCTGGGCTATGGCGTGCTCGATCACCGAGGTCGGCTCGCCCAGGACCGGCCGAACATTGTCGGCGAGCTGCGCGCCGCGTCGGCCCATCGCGAAACTCAGCGTCGCGCCGTCGTGCGAAAAGAAGGCCGGGGCGGATTCCGGCGTGATGCGGCCGGAGTGCCTGGACGGGATCGCCGGTCCGACGATCCGGATCGAGACCTCGGCCGCGCGGCCGTGTGCGCAGGTATGAAAGTTGTCCTCGATCACCAGGGGTATGCCATCGGTGGCCAGCTCGGCCCTGGCGTTATGCAGGACCGGCACGATGGTCGCCCGCAGCGCCGCCACGGCCTTGGCGAAGGCCCGCTCGCGCAGCAGGCGCTCATGTTCGGCGTGAGCCTTGGCCAGGTCCAGCCGCGCCTCATGGTCCCGCTTGGCGCGCCTGGCGATTTCGATGAAGGCGCTCATGGCTTCCCCCCGACGGGTTGCGGCGGCGATCCGGTTCGAAAGGACAAGCTTAAAGCGGCTCGGTAAATGATCCGGCAACCGGCTTGGTTAAGCCCGCTGGTTTTTTCGCCAAGCCTGGAGCGGGTTGAGGAAAAGTGCGAAGCGGTTTTCCGCCCGCAACCCGCTCTAACTCTTAGGGATCGATCACGTTTATGATTTTGGATTGTTTCAATCCAAAACCATCGTGATCTAGGGTCGCGCGTCCTTCGGCAGGGCGGCGATCTGGTCGGGGGTCAGCTGGGTCATGTTGCTGACGATGCAGCCCGCGGTCATGCCGCCGCTGCGCACCTTAAGGTCCCAGTCGATCGCCGAGCAGAGCTGGGCGCTGTGGCTGTGGGTGATCAGGGTCGCGCCCGTGCGCAGCGCCGGACACGAACCGCCGATATCCAGGCGAAAGACCCGGTTGCCGACGTTCAGATAGATGGTGTGGTCGTCGGGGGCTTTCCAACTGGTCCATTGGTTCGCGTAGAAGCAGCTCTGGGCCTGGGCTAGCGCGGGAACGGCTGCCAACACCAAGGCCGCGGCGGCCATGGCGGCCGCCCTGAATTGTTTGCGCACTTCAAAACCTCCCAGCGTGAACGGTCTTCGATGTTCAACGCGCGAACTCTACCGCCGATGCGCAACGCTCGAACAGAGGCGCCCAAAAAGCCGCGGCCAATTCTGGAAGTCCTAGTCCCCGACGGCCGTCCCGACATTGGCGGCGGCGTCGGTCACCGTGACCGGGATGTCCGGGTTGGCGGCGGGCGCATCCGGCGCGGGGACTCCATGGCTCTTCGGCTTGTCGAGCAGGGCGATGGCGTCGCGGATGAAGGTGGCGTCGGTGACGATGCCGATCTCCAGCCGCTCGTCGTTCAATTCGACCTGCTGGGTCAGCATGCCGGCGACGAACTGGACGCTCTCGGCCTGGTCGGTGCCGGGCCGGTGACGATCGACCTGGGAAATAAACACCGGCCCGCCGGAATTGCCCGGGAAGACCCGGAAGTCGAGCAGGAAGGTGGGCGAGGCGCTGGGGGCGTCGATCGGCGAGGCGACCCGGCCGGAGCGCAGGATCGGAAAGCCGGCCGAGTCGGCGGAGAGGCCTTGTGGATAGCCCAGCACCATCATCTCGTCGCCTGGGCCGATATCGTACTTGGCGAAGGTGTCGCCGCCGGCCAGCCAGTCGAGCGGAATGGCCGACTTGGCGAATTCGGCGGGCGCCTTGACCACGATGGCGGCGACGTCGCGATTGGGATTGTGCGACCAGAGTTCCGCTGTCTTGCTGCGAATCGCGATCGGGCGCGGATCGTAGCGCCAGCCGCCGTCCTTGCCCCGAAGGCGGTAGCCGATATGGGCTTCGGGCCCGGTCATGCGGTTGAGGACGTGGTTGGCGGTGACCAGCACCGTGCGCGGATTGCCGTCGGCGGTCGGATCGCTGACCAGAAAGCCGGTGCCAATGATGTGGCTGCCGTCGGGGAGCGCCTGCTCCACCTGGACGGTCGCCTGGATAAGCTGAGCGGAAATATCCACTGACATAAGCCAGCCCCCGAACTTAAGGCCGTTTCGCCATTTGACGCGCACCGCGGCCACACACAAGCTGCGCCATATCGCGAAAAGACTTAAGGACATTCTCAGCCATGGCCGAGCCGCCGTCGAGTGGGACGAAGGGCCGCAGCGTCGCGCGCCGGCTGGCCCTGGTCACCGGCGCCTCTGCCGGCCTCGGCGAGGCCTTCGCCCGCGCCTATGCGGCCCGCGGTCTTGACGTGGCGTTGGTGGCGCGCCGCGCCGAGCGGCTGCGGGCCCTGGCGACGGAATTGACCGCCGCGCACGGGATCGAGGCTCGTCGCTAACGCCATGCGGGTCGGCGATCACCTGAAGGAACGGTTGGGCTAGCCCGCGCGCGCGCGGCGATTTAGGGATGGGCCATGACCCGTCCCAAGCCTCCCGTCGCCGCCAGGATTCCGAAACACATCACCCAGCTCGGCCGCGAGCGGGTCGACGACTATGCCTGGCTGCGCGACGACAACTGGCAGGCGGTGCTGCGCGATCCGGCGGTGATCCGCGCCGACGTGAAGACCCACCTGGAAGCCGAGAACGCCTACACCAAGGCCATGCTGGCGCAGACCGAGCCGCTGCAGGCGGCAATGTTCGCCGAGATGAAGGGGCGCATCAAGGAGGACGACGCCTCGGTCCCGTCGCCGGACGGACCCTGGGATTATTACTGGCGCTACGAGACCGGCGCGCAGCACCCGATCCACGCCCGTCAGCCCAGAGGCGGCGGCGCGGAATCCATCCTGATCGACGAGGATGCGCTCTCGAAAGGCCACGCCTATTTCCACGTCGGCGCCGCCCATCACAGCCCCGACCATCACCTGTTCGCCTATGCGGTCGATGAGCAGGGCTCGGAAGTCTACCGCATCCAGATCAAGGATCTGTCGACGGGCGAACGGCTGCCCGAGCCGGTGGAGAGTGCCACCGGCGACTTCACCTGGTCGCCGGATTCAGCCTGGCTGTTCTGGATCTGGCGCGACGACAATGGCCGCCCGGCCAAGGTCTTTCGCCGCCCGGCGCGCGGCGGCGTGAAGGACGATGTGCTGGTCTATGAGGAGCCGGACGACGGCTTCTTCCTCTCCATCGGCAAGACCAGTTCCGACGCCTATATCGTTATCGGCGCCGGCGACCACGAGACGTCGGAGGCCAGGCTGATCCCCGCCGCCGATCCGACCGCCGAACCCCGCGTGGTCGAGCCCCGCACCGAGGGCCTGCGCTACGACGTCGAGCACTGGGACGGCCGCTTCCTGATCCACACCAATGCGGACGGGGCCATCGATTTCAAGGTGGTCGAGACGCCCGAGGCGAGCCCGGGCCGCGTCAACTGGAAGGACTGGATCGCGCACAAGCCCGGCCAGTTCATTGTCGGCATCGGCGCCTACAAGGACTGGTTCGTGCGGCTGGTGCGCGAGAATGCGCTCAACCGCATCATCCTGACCGCGCGCGCCTCCGGCGAGGAGCACGCCATCGCCTTCGACGAGGAGGCCTATGCGCTGGGTCTCGGCGGCGGCTACGAGTTCGATACCAACACAATGCGCTTCGTCTATGAATCGCCGACCACGCCGAAACAGTGGATCGACTACGACATGGCCAGCGGCGCGCGCACCCTGCGCAAGACCCAGGAGATTCCCTCCGGTCACGATCCGGCCGCCTATGTCACCCGCCGGCTCTACGCCAAGGCCCAGGATGGGGCGGAGGTGCCGATCACCGTTCTGATGCGCGCCGATACGCCGCTCGATGGGTCGGCGCCGCTTCTGCTCTACGGTTACGGGGCCTACGGACTATCCATGGACCCGCACTTCTCGATCCGCCAGCTGTCGCTGGTCGATCGCGGCTGGATCTGGGCCACCGCCCATGTGCGCGGTGGCTCGGAAAAGGGCTATGGCTGGTTCCTTGATGGGCGGGGACCGAAGAAGCCGAACACCTTCACCGACTTCATCGCCAGCGCCGAGCACCTGATCAGTCATGGTTACGGCCGAAAGGGCCGCATCGTCGCCTATGGCGGCTCGGCCGGCGGCATGCTGATGGGTGCGATCGCCAATCTTCGCCCCGATCTCTGGGCAGGGATCATCGGCGCCGTGCCCTTTGTCGACGTCCTGAACACCATCAGCGACGCCACCCTGCCGCTGACCCCGCCTGAATGGCCCGAATGGGGCGATCCGTTGATGGATGAAGCAGCCTACGACCTGATCGCCA
>CALAEG010000278.1 GCA_937890965.1 uncultured Caulobacteraceae bacterium
GGAGCCCAGGCTGATGACGCAAGCGACATCGAGGCCGGCGAACAGTTCGACCTGGTCGGCGCTTCTGGTCACGGCGGCGTCGAGGCCCAGACCGCGCACGGCCAGGCTGAGGATCCAGCTCTCCAATATGCTGTCGACGGACAAGACGGCGATGCCGTGGGTCGGCAGGTGCGGCTGCAGCGAGCGTCGGCACCCCTCGATCAGCCGCCAGAAGTCGCCATAGGCGATCGCGCGGCCGTTGCAGACCACGGCCAGCCTGGCGGGATCGGCGACGGCGGTCTCGTGGATCTTCCGCAGAACGAACAGGACAGGCCCCGCCAATTATTTCAGCGAGGCTACGTTGGGCGGCCCGCTGAGATCAACCGTGATGCAGCGCCGGACTTCGAACGAGACCGGAATAGTGCAGCTTGTAAATAACCAGAATCCGTACTGCCAAGCTTTATAAGTATTTGTTAGATTCAACGGCTTATTACTTGAGCTCTATAGCAACATGGATAAACACAATTATTCATGTTTATTGTTCGGTTGAACGTGATTAATTAATTATTAATTGTCGATTTGGCCGAAATATGTTTGCGGAGTCTTGGAACTAGAAGGTTCCTGTCCAGTTTGTTGCCCAGGACATCTTCGTCCGATCGACCAAGACCATCCCTCAAGACCGCGCACCCACCGTCAACGATGTGGGCGACGTGACCTGTCCAGGGATGGCGCCGAGGTGGCTATGTTGAAATCGAGCCTATTCGCGACCGCGCTGGCGGCGGGCGTCCTGTTGGCGACCGGCCACGCGCTGGCCGCGCCGCCACCGGTGGTCGGCGCCGGCGGCCAGTTCCAACAGATTCCCCCGGCGCCAGAGCCGGAAAGAACCATTCCCGACATCCGGATCGATCGCGGCGACAAGACACGCGGCCTGGGGCCCGCGGGGCCGAAGGTGCTGGTCCAGTCGCTGCACGTGAGCGGCGAGACACTTTTTCCGGAAGCCGAACTGATCGCCGTCGCCGGCTTCAGGCCCGGCAGTCAGCTGGACCTGCGAGATCTGCGGGAAATGGCCGCCAGGATTTCGGACTTCTATAACCGGCGCGGCTATTTCGTCGCCCAGGCCTATCTGCCCGCCCAGGACATCGAGGCCGGCGCCGTGACCATCGTGGTGATCGAGGGCCACTATGGCAAGGTCGGCCTGAACAACCACACCAACCTTTCCGACCATCTGGCCCACAGTATTCTCGGCGGCCTGGACAGCGGCGATGTCGTGGCCGGCGGCCCGCTCGAACGGCGTCTGCTGATCCTGTCGGACATTCCCGGCGTCCTGGTGAAGTCGACGCTCAGCCCGGGCGCCGAGGTCGGCACCTCCGACCTGACCGTCGACCTGACCCCCGGACCGCGCTTTTCCGGCAGCATCGACGCAGACAATGACGGCGATCCCAATACCGGCGCCTGGCGGCTTGGCGGGACGCTGAACATCAACGACCCGACCGGTCACGGCGACCTCATCACCCTGCGTGCGCTGAGTTCGTTCGATGGGCTGGACTACGGCCGCGCCGCCTATCAGTTCCAGGTCCAGGACGCGACCATCGGCGTCTCCTATGCCGCGCTCGACTACCGGCTGCACGGCGACTTTTCGGCCCTGCGCGCCAGCGGCACGGCCCAGGTGGCCAGCGCCTATGCCAGCTACCCGGTGGTCCGCTCCTACGACAACAACCTCGTCGCCCTGACCGACTTCGATTACCGGACCTACCGGGACAAGGAAGACGCGATCTTCTTGGTCACCGACAAGGACGAATACGCCCTGCTGGTCGGGATCAGCGGCGACCACCACGATACCTTGGGCGGCGGCGGCTGGGACCAGTTTTCCCTGGGCTACACTTTCGGCGACCTCGACATCCGCACGCCGGCGGCCCGGTTGATCGACGCCGCGACCGCCCGCGCCCAGGGCGACTACGGCAAGCTCAGCTACAGCGTCTCGCGCCTGCAGACCGTGTGGGGACCTGTCTCGGTTTACGGCCTGATCCGCGGCCAGGTGGCGTCGAAGAACCTCGACATCTCCGAGAAAATGGAGCTCGGCGGCGCCTATGCCGTGCGGGCCTATGCGGAGGGCGCGATCTACGCCGACGACGGCTACGTCGCGACGATCGAGGCGCGGCTGCTGTTGCCGCCGCTACCGGAGTCCGTGCCTGGCCGCGTGCAACTGTTCGGCTTCATCGACACCGCCCAGGCCAGCGCCAACCACTCGCCCTGGTTCCCCGGACCGAATCGCGAATCCGTCTCGGGCGGCGGCGTCGGCCTGAACTGGACCGCCTTCAACAACTTCGTGGTCAAGGCCACCTACGCCCACACCCTCGGCGACGCCGAAGGCGTGCCAGGGCCCATCGCCTCCAGCCGCGGCTGGATCCAACTCGTCAAGCTCTTCTGATGTCGGCGTCAGCAACCAGCTCGCCGTCGGCCGAAACAAGGATTGAGTTCATGAACCGCGCGTTCCGATCGATCGCTCACCCCGCCCCGCTCGGGACCGGCCTCGGCCGCCTGGCGCGGCTGACCCTGTTCGGCGCCGCCAGTACGCTGGCCTTCGCCTCGGCGGCCTACGCCCTGCCCACCGGCGGCTCGGTCGCGGCCGGCGCGGCCAGCGTCTCCAGCGGCGGCAATGCGCTGACGGTCACCCAGTCCAGCCAGAACGCGGTGCTGAACTGGCAGAGCTTCAGCATCGCCCAGGGCGAAACCGTCCGCTTCGCCCAGCCGAACAGCAGCTCCGTCGCCCTCAACCGGGTGACCGGGTCCGACCCCTCGAGCATCCTCGGCAGCCTGAACGCCAACGGCAAGGTCTTCCTGGTCAACCCGAACGGCATCCTGTTCGGGGCCAATTCGCAGGTGAACGTCGGCGGCCTGGTCGCCTCCACCCTGAACATCACCGACGCCAACTTCATTGCCGGCCGGTACAGCTTCTCCGGCCCCGGCGGCGGCACGGTGCTGAACCAGGGCTCGATCAACGCCAGCGGCGGCTACGTCGCCCTGCTCGGTGGCTCGGTGACCAATCAGGGCCTGATCACCGCCAACCTCGGCACGGTCGCCCTCGCGTCGGGCAATGCGATCACCCTCGACGTCGCCGGCGATGGCCTGCTCAACGTCACCGTCGATCAGGGCGCCATCAATGCGCTGGTCCAGAACGGCGGCATGATCCAGGCCAATGGCGGCAAGGTGGTGCTGACCGCCCAGGCGGCTGGCCTGCTGCTGAAGACGGTTGTGAACAATACCGGCCTCATCGAGGCCGAGACCATCGGCAGCCGCAACGGCGTCATCAGCCTGCTTGGCGACATGCAGGGCGGCGCCGTGAATGTCGGCGGCACGCTGGACGCCAGCGCCCCGAACGGCGGCAACGGCGGAACGATCGAGACCTCGGCCTTCAGCGTGAAGATCGCCGCGGACTCCCACATCACCACCGCCGCGCCCGCCGGCGTGACCGGAACCTGGACCATCGATCCCGTCGACTTCACCGTCGGCAGCGCCCCCGGCGACGACATCACCGGCGCAACCCTCTCCGGCGACCTGGTGACCAACAGCGTGGTCATCAGCACCCTGCCCAACGCGGCCAACGGCACGGACGCCGGACAGACGCCGCCGGTGACCAGCATCACCTCGACCAACCCGGGCAACGGCGACATCAACATCAATGAGGCGGTGGCCTGGGTGGCGTCGGGCAGCCCGACCACCCTGACCCTGAACGCGCTTCGCGACGTGAACCTGAACGCGGCCGTCAGCGCCACCGACGGCAACTTCGTGATCTGCTGCGGCCGCAACGCCAATATCGACGCGCCGATCACGACCGTCCGCGGCAGCATTCTGATCAGCGCCGGGCAGGATGTGAACCTAAACATCCTCGGCGCCATGACCACCACCGACGGCGACATCACCATCTGCGCCGGCAACAACGTCAATGTGGCCGACGCCATCACCCTGACCCGGGGCAGCACCATTCCGTCCCAGGATCTGGGATTGGCGCTCGGCCTGACCATCATCGCCGGCAATGACGGGACCGGACCGGGCACGATCGGCGGCACCCTGATCGTCGCGCCCGGCACGCCGCCGATCACGGTCACCGGTCCGAACGCGCCGGTCAACATCTACTACAACCCGCCCTCCTACGCGGCGCCGACCGACTTCTCGACCGACTTCACCCTGACCGGCGGCGCGACGGTGACCGAGTTCATGCTGCTCTTCCCGGCCTCCACCAAGGCCTTCGACGGCACGACCGATGCGACGCTGGCGGGCTTCAACACCACGTTCGCCTCGGGCCTCCCCACCGGCGTCACGCTGGTTGCGGGTCCCGGCGCCACGGCGACCTTCGATAGCTCCGCTGTCGGAACCGGCATCGGCATCACCTACAGCGGCTACACCCTCGCCGGCGCCAATGCCGGCCAGTATTCCCTCGGCGTCGCCTGCTGCGTCACCACATTCCGGACCACCGGGACGATCACCGCCGCGACCCCGACTCCGACTCCGACGCCGACACCGACCCCAACCCCAACCCCGACGCCGACTCCGACCCCGACGCCGACGCCGACCCCGACCCCCACCCCGACGCCAACGCCGACGCCGACGCCCACCCCGACCCCGACGCCGGAGGTCCTGACGCCGACGGTTAT